>JBEKOS010000420.1:0-7279 GCA_049521535.1 Terriglobales bacterium
GCGAGCCGTGGTTTGAGCCCGGCCGAAACCACAACCTGCGAACGCCTGCTGTCATCGGTTTCAACAGTGCTTACGAGCCTGAACACCGGATTGGATACGCTGCAGTTCCAAAGCCTCTCGATCAATCCGGTAAAGCCAACGGGCGAATTGCTCGGTGGAACCCAGGATAATGGTACCTTCCGATATGAGGGTTCTTCGTTCCTCTGGCCGGAAACGATTGGCGGAGATGGAGGCCAGTCGGGATTCAACGCCGCTGATCCCACCATACGCTTCCACACTTACTATGACCCGCAAGTCGACGTGAACTTCCATGGCACGGACGCGCTGGGATGGGACTGGGTTTCCGACCCCTTCTTTGAATCTCCGGCAGAAGGCTCGGAGTTCTACATCCCCATTATTGCCGATCCGAATCCGAAGAAAGCGGGCAGCATGTTCGCCGGTCTCGAGGGAGTTTGGCGCACCCGGGACAATGGCGGAGCGAAAGGCTATCTCGACAAGCACTGCAACGAGTTCACCGGGGATTTTTCCGTTGTGTGCGGCGATTGGGTAGAGCTTGGAAGTCCGACGGGTTTGAGTGCTCCTCAAGGAGCTCTCACCTCCACCTACTTTGGCTCGACGTTAAGCGGAGGGGTATTGGGAGTGGTCACTCGAGCTCCCAACGATACCGGGACGCTATGGGCCGCGACTGATATGGGTAGAGTCTTCATTTCCAAGAATGCGGACTCGGTCTCGAGCGTTGCCGGCGCAGACGGCAGCTTGGTGACGTTCACGCGCCTAGATGCGCTGGCGCAAAACGCGCCGCCGCGTTTCCCCAGCGCAATCTATGTCGATCCGGCGAATCCGAATCACGCCTGGATTTCTTACACGGGTTATAACCTGGCGACACCCAACACTCCGGGCCATGTGTTTGACGTCAGTTACAACCCCACGACCGGAGCGGCCACGTGGACGCGCTTGGACAAGAACCTGGGCGACATTCCCATAACCTCCTTAGTTCGCGACGACCTTACCGGGGACCTGTATGTGGCCAATGATTTCGGCGTCCTGCGCAAGCCCCATGGCAGCTCGCAGTGGCAAACGGCAGCGAGCGGGCTACCGTTGGCGGAGGTTCCGAATCTGTCGATTTCCGTCTCGGCACGCGTGCTTTACGCCGCAACGCATGGGCGGGGTGCTTACGTGTTGACGCTTCCGAGTGGGAAGTAGTAGATGCGGGATAGGTCCTCTGGTCTGGGTTCTGCGCTGTGGACTGCGTACGTTGCGTCGAAGAGAGAATGATCTGTACGCGCTCTCGTCTTCACCCGGAATCTTCATGGCAAATGGGTCATAGAGGATTGAGCCATGATCGAGCACCTGATGAGCAGCTCGTTGTCGGGCGTGTCGGCATGTTCACATCAGCCGCGCCGCGCTACCTCGATGGCGGCAATGTCGATCTTCTTCATCGTCATCATCGCGACGAAGGTACGCTTTGCCTCGCCGCCACCAGCCGCAAGCGCATCGGTTAGAGCGCGCGGGGTGATCTGCCAAGAGAGGCCCCAGCGGTCCTTGCACCAACCGCACTGACTTTCCTTGCCGCCGTTGCCGACGATCGCGTTCCAGTAACGGTCCGTCTCTTCCTGATTGTCCGTCGCGATCTGGAAGGAAAAGGCCTCACTGTGCTTGAACTCCGGGCCGCCGTTGAGACCGAGACAGGGAATGCCCAGGACGGTGAACTCCACCGTCAGCACGTCGCCCTTCTTACCGCCCGGATAGTCACCGGGAGCCTCGTGGGCAGCGGTTACTTTACTGTCCGGAAAGGTGACGGCGTAGAAGCGCGCCGCCTCATGCGCGTCCTTGTCGAACCAGAGGCAGATCGTGTTCTTTGGCTTCATCTTGGTGTGCTCCTTGTGCTCGATCAGGGCGAACGCCGCGGTCTTTGCGTCGGTCCGTACCAGCGACCCGCCAGTTCATTTGCTGATCTGCTACGGTCGACGTCTCAAATTAGTCGCCGCCCGTCCTGCCCTTATGAATCATATCACTGGCAGCGATCGACTGCGAAATCTGAAGTGGTAGCGCAGACTTTGTGCCGTTCAAAGTCTGCGGCTCTTCACATGGTAAACGTCCACTCTTTGTGACCATGCGGCTACGAGTGGGGGGATTGAATGCCGCGCAAGCGATCGCGGATCGGGGACAACAGACCCGCGCAACGCCAGCTACAGACAAGTGGTCCGCGGTTGAATTGGCTTTGACTCCGCAGTCGCCGGCGCTAAAATCAGGACATATTCACAAATAGGGAAGATCATCGCTTTTCTCCGTGTTAGTTCGGTCGGTAAGCTCGCAAATCTATCGCTTCTCTGGATTCCTCAGCGAAGCAGGACGAGTTAGGCCTAACGGAACGCGGATCAATCTCGTCCGCGACGGGTGATGGCGGCCTACATCACCCACCGAGCCGCAGTATCAGAAAAAAGCGAAGCCATGGAGTCAGCGCGTCCCGGAATCGCGATAAACTCAGGTCGGCGCCAATTTTCTTCCACTAAGGAGATCGAATATGGCCAAACAAGGCCGTATGGCTGAGGTCCTCGTGTTTCTCCGCACCGCCCCTGTGACGCCGGCAAGCGCGGAGCATTTCCGCCTACCCGTGTCCGAGTGGCTCGACGAAGTCCCGATTTCGGCTGCGGTCGAACAGGGGATGTCGCAAGGAAAAGCAGGCACCGAGACAACACGCAAGTACCGTGAGGCGATGATCCTGATTCTCTGTGGGCTGAATCAGATCCCCATTGCCAGGGCACGGCAGGCAGTGGCCCAGTACCAAGACACGGCTCTGCCGGCGGCGCTCGGCACCATGCTGGCCGACGTGAACAAGATCTGCATACCGAAGCTGCTCAATCCCCCCCTTCAACAACTGTCAACGGGGCCAGCCGCATTTCTGGCGAACAACCGGATCAAGACGGGAAACGGCGTTATGACGACATCGGACAACAGTCAATACGAGTTTTCGCGGGATTGGAGCTACCGGTACTACTTGATGGAGCCGCCCGTCGCATTTCACCATAACATGCACATAAAGTTTCCCGGCTATAACATCGCGGTAACCAAGTTTTCGGGAATTGCCAACCCGGCGCATATTGACGGTGCGCTGGTCCAGGGCAATATGGGCTTGACCACGCAGCTTAGCGGCTGCTCCATTCTCTACAGCGTGAATGTCATTGCCGTGCAGGTGGCAGGCAGTTGGCAGCTTTTTGGACAGCAGAACCACCCTGGCAAACCTGCCGAAGGTGTCAGCGCCCTCCAGCAGATCTACCCCTGATTGTTGCGGGGGGCCGCTTCGCTGGACGTCCGCGGCTTCTTCACGCGTTGGACGGGTTCTTTAGTCTCAACACTGTTCACTTAGCTCTCACTTTGACATAGGCTCGTGCGAAGCACCTTGGAGTGCGTGTGGCAGCGGCCACCGCCTTCCGCCTTAGGTTCATACGGTAAAGTGGCGAAAGAAAGGCGGCTGCTGCTGCCACACGCACTCCAAGGTCGGTTTCTCTCGCATTGAACTTCCGCGTCCTTGACGACAGCTTAGTGAACCGCATTGGGGTTCGAGGCACGTTGCGATTTTCAAGCGGGCACGATGCGCGCTGCGACACGAGTTCTGCGCTTTTCAATTACTTGACGAGAGAGAGTCAGCAATGAACCGGCGGACGTTCAATGAATTGGTTGGTCTGGGTGTGCTGGGAGGTGTCGCGCGGCCGCACGAGGTTCGAGCGCTCCCGGGCGCCGCGGCGGAAGCCCCTGCGCGCATCCCGCGCTGGCCCGATGAGACCTTTCGCCGCAGCCTGATCGATATGCACGTCCCTGACTGGGACCCGGTGCTCCTCTCCAAGTTCGATCCTACTGACATTGTGAAGACCATCGCCGGCGCCGGCTTCCAGGCGATGACGGCTTACGCCAACTCGCACGTAGGCCTGAGCTATTGGCGCACCAAGATTGGGCAGATGCATCGCAACATGCGAGGCCGCGACTTTTTCGGCGAGATCGTGCAGGAGCGCAAGCGTTACGGCCTTCATGCAGTGGCCTACTACAGCCTGATCTTTGACAATTGGGCGTACGAATACCATCCGGACTGGCGAATGATTCTGGACGACGACAGCATCCCCACGCACCCGCAGCGCTACGGGTTCGCCTGCCTCAATTCGCCCTACCGCGAACACGCCCTGGCCTGCCTGCGCGAGCTCACGGGCAACTACGATTTCGAAGGCATTTTCCTCGATATGGTGTTCTGGCCGGATGTCTGCTACTGCCCCCACTGCACCGCGCGCTTCCGGAGCGAGGCTGGCGCCGAACCCCCGCGCATCGTCGATTGGGATGATCCCACCTGGAGGAAATTCCAGGCCGCCCGCCAGCGCTGGATGCTGGAATTTGCGGAGGCCGTGACCCGCGCCATCAAGGCGACGCGGTCCACCACCGTGGTCGATAATTGCGCCACCGATTTTCACCCCTGGAGGGCCGGCATGGCGCTCGAAATGCGTGACGCCATGGACTATGCCAGCGGAGATTTTTACGGCGGAGCGGCCCAGCACTCGCTGGTCTGCAAAACCTTTACCGGCTTGACCCGCCATCGCCCCATCGAGTTCGCAACTTCGCGCACCCGCGACCTGCGCGACCACGCCACCACCAAGCCCTTTGAGGAAATCAGGAAGGAGTCCGGCGTGGCGCCCCTGCATTCGGCCGCTTTCCTGATGATCGACGCGATTAACCTGGATGGCACCATCAACCATAGCCAGTATGACTTTCTGTCCAAATTGAATGCGGAACGGGCCCCCTACGAACCTTATTATGGCGGCGACCTTCTGGCAGACGTCGCGATCTACTACGACAAAGAGTCCGTCTATAATCCCGATGAGCAGAAGATACGCGTTGGCCAACTGCGCGCGGTCGACAATTGCCCCCACCTGAACGCCGTGGTGGGCTGGACCCGCATCCTGCGCGAGGCCCATATCCCCTTCGGCGTGGTCACCAACATCGATCTGGACCAGTTGAAGACTTACCGGGCTGTGTTACTTCCCAATGTGCTTGAAATGACCGCAGCGCAGGCGGACCAGTTCCGAGAGTTTGTGGAAGCGGGTGGCGTGCTGTGCGCAAGTGGACCCTCGTCACTCGACCGATTTGACAAGAGTGGGCCCCGCTTCCTGCTGGAGGACGTTTTGGGGGTCCGTTATACCGGAACCGTGGGCGGCAAGCTCGGCGGAACCGAAGGTGGCGCGGGAGGCAGCTTTTCTGGTGAGGCCACTCCGGAAGCCTGGCGCACCTCGTGGACGTACCTTTCGCCCAAAGATGATGCGGTGCAGACGCTAATCTGGCCGCAGAAGGAGCTGAGCTTTCCCGGACCCATGACGAAAGCCATGGTCCTTCCCGGCGCCGAAGTGTTGGCCACCATCACCCTGCCTTTTGCTCCCCCGGCCCAAGGAAGACCGATCGGCAGCCGCTTTGGCGCGATCCACAGCAATCCGCCGGCGCTGACGCCGGGGATGGACCCAGGGATTGTGTGGAATACCTACGGAAAAGGGAAAACCCTATGGGTTGCGGCTCCGATTGAAAGCAGCAGCGAGGCCGTGAACGCCCGCCTGCTGGCGGCACTGCTGAAACGAGCGCTGCCCGGACCCTACCATTTTGAAGTGGAGACGCATCCGTCGGTGGAGATGACGCTGTTCCACCAGGCAGAGAAGAAGCGGATGCTGGCGGGCCTGCTGACCATGCAGGAGCAGTTGCCGCCCATTCCCGTCACGGCCACGGTGCGAGTGCAGGCGCCCAGCGGCAAGAAGGTCACCGCCGTGCTGCACCTGCCGGAGCGCAAGCCGCTGAAATTCACGGCGGCAGGCGCCTACGTCCAGTTCGACGTGGAACCTTTTGATTCCCTCTCCATGGCCCTGATCGAATATAAGTAGGAACCGATGTCCGTAGCCTCGGAGTCCGCAGAGAGTCGAAGCGCGCCTTTACGCCGCCACGTGGAGATAGCGGCGAGGTAACCTCGCCATTTGGCGGCGTAAAGCCGCCGCTACTTAGGCTTGCTCATCACTTGCCACTCTTCACTCGCCACTGCCTTTAACCCAGTTTGTTTCCCGAGTGCAGGCCGCACTCTTTCTTGGTGGCCTCTTCCCACCACCAACGGCCTTCGCGCTCGTGTTGACTGGGCAGTACGGCTTTGGTGCAGGGTTCGCATCCGATGGACACGAATCCGCGCTCGTGCAGCGAGTTGTAAGGAACCTCATTCTCACGAATATAGTCCCAAACCTGCTTGGAACTCCAATTGGCCAGGGGATTGAATTTCACCAGGGCATTTTCCGGGGTTGAGAAGGTGGGATCGGCTTGCACCACGGGGACGGCGGCGCGGGTGGAAGGGCTTTGGTCGCGGCGCTGTCCGGTGACCCAGGCGCTCAGAGTGCTTAGCGCTCGCCGCAATGGCTCCACCTTGCGAATGCCGCAGCATTCCTGGTGCCCATCCTTATAAAACGAGAAAAGGCCTTTTTCCCGCACCAGCTTTTCAACCGCTTCGGGCCGGGGGAAGAAAACTTCAACGGGGATCCCGTATCGCTCCCGAACCTGGTCGAGAAAGCGCAAGGTCTCCGGATGAAGCCGTCCGGTGTCGAGCGAGAAGACGCGAAATTGGGCTCCCAGCTTCGCGGCCATGTCCACCAGGACCACGTCTTCCGCGCCGCTGAAGCTGATTCCGACGCTGGGCGAATACATCTCAAACGCCAGGGCCAGGATCTCGCGGGGATGCCGTTGCGCATAGGTTTCGGCAAGTTCGGTCAAATTATTTGCAACTGCAAGTGCCATAGTTATTCTGTTTCCTTTCAGAGTTGTAAGCAAGTTGGAATCATCCTACCAGCAGGCGGGTTCCCAATGAGAAATAGAGAACGGTAAACAGCCAACTGAAATAACGCTCGGGAATGATGCGAGTCAGTCGGCTGCCCAAAACCACGCCAGGCAGTGATCCTGCTGCCAGGCGGATTAGTAGGCCGCCATCAAAGTGGCCCATCCGCACGTGCATGGAGCCTGCCAGGGCCATGGTGGCGAGCCCATAGAGAATATCAGTTCCCACGAGTTCGCGCAGCGGATAGGGTGTGAGGAGTAGCAGGAAGACCATCAGCAAGCTCCCGCTGCCGATCGAGGTCATCGACACCATGAATCCCACCAGCGCGCCCACCGCGATCAGGTTCAATCGCGCACTGAGCACGGGAGCATCAAGCCAGGTCTGGGGAGGCTTGATCTTCCCCAGCCGGACGAGGGGTAATAGGATCGCCACGCAGAACAACGT
>JBEKOS010000421.1:0-4366 GCA_049521535.1 Terriglobales bacterium
CACGATCATGCTGACGGCATCTTCCGCGGACAAGCCGCGCTGGCGCAGATAGAAGAGTTGGTCTTCACCGATTTTTGAAGTGGAAGCTTCGTGTTCCATTCGCGCGCTGGAATTCTTGACCTCGATATAGGGAAAGGTGTGCGCTCCGCATTGGTCGCCGATCAGAAGCGAGTCGCACTGCGTGTAATTGCGCGCGCCTTCGGCGCCCTTGCCAATCTTGATCAGGCCGCGATAAGTGTTTTGTCCGAAGCCTGCGCTAATGCCTTTAGATACCACCGTCGAGCGCGTGTTCTTACCCAGGTGGATCATCTTGGTTCCCGTGTCCGCCTGTTGAAAATGGTTGGTCAGGGCCACGGAGTAGAACTCGCCGATCGAGTTGTCACCCTTCAGAATGCATCCCGGATACTTCCAGGTGATCGCTGAGCCAGTTTCCACCTGAGTCCAAGAGATCTTCGAATTGCGTCCCGCGCACATACCGCGCTTGGTGACAAAGTTATAAATCCCGCCCTTGCCGGTGACCGGATCGCCGGGGTACCAATTCTGCACGGTTGAGTACTTGATCTGCGCATCGTCGAGAGCCACTAGTTCGACCACGGCGGCATGCAGTTGGTTCTTGTCGCGGATCGGCGCAGTGCAGCCTTCGAGGTAGCTGACGGATGCGCCTTCTTCGGCCACGATCAGCGTGCGTTCGAACTGTCCTGTTTCCGAGGCATTGATGCGGAAGTACGTGGAAAGCTCCATTGGGCACCGCACTCCCTTAGGAACAAACACAAAAGATCCGTCGCTGAACACGGCCGCATTCAGGGCCGCGAAGAAATTGTCGCTGTAGGGAACTACCGTGCCAAGATACTTCTGTATCAGTTCAGGATGGTTATGCACCGCGTCTGAAAAAGAACAGAAAATCACGCCCGCCTCGGCCAGTTTGGCTTTGAACGTGGTAGCCACCGAGACACTGTCGAACACCGCGTCTACGGCTACGCCAGCCAATTGCAACTGCTCCTGAAGCGGGATGCCCAGCTTCTGGTAGGTCCGCAAAATTTCGGGATCGATTTCCTCCAGTGACTTCGGCTTGTCGCTGTTGGACTTGGGTGCGGCGTAATAGCTGATGTCCTGGTAATCGATAGCTGGAAATTTGACATTTGCCCATTTGGGTTCGGAGTCAGATGCTTCCAGCTTGGCCCAATGACGGTATGCCTTCAGTCGCCAGTCCAGCATGAATTGCGGCTCCTGCTTTCGTTCCGAGATCATGCGGACAACGTCTTCGTTCAAGCCCTTGGCGAACTTGTCCTGTTCGACGTCGGTGACGAAGCCCCATTTGTATTCCCGGTTTGCCAGTTCCTGAATCGTATTTGCAGGTGTAATCATGATTGCATTCTCCTGGAAACTAAGTCGTAGCGCCGGTCTCCAAACCGGCTGTGGCGGGGGCGTCCACACCCGCGCGGTACTGCGTGCTCCTTGGGGCCGACTCCATAATGGAGATCAACTCATTGCTCTTGGGTATGACCGTTACGGGAGAAATCAGGTCGGGGAGCGTTAAATTCTCCAGTGCACGCTTTACTTCATTGCTGATGATGCGCCAATTTGCGGACATGGGACAGTGCGGTTCGAGGTCGCACAATCCAGGCATTCCGCCGCATTCCGTGACTCCGATCGGCCCTTCCAGAACCGTAATGACCTGTCCAACTGAGATTTCCTGTGCGTTCCGGGTCAGGCTATAGCCGCCTTTTACTCCCCGGTGCGAACATAAAAGCCCGCCATTGGAGAGCGCCTTCAGAATCTTGCTTACAGTAGGAAGCGGCAACTGGGTTTCCGCTGAAAGGTCCCTGGCCGTATACATGGGTCTCTCCGGATGCCGCGCGATCTGCGTCATCAGCAGGATTCCGTAATCTGTAAGCTTGCTCAGGCGGATCATGTAAGGTGCCGTTAAACCAAATACAGTACTGAAACGGTCTAATTCATATAGTACTGGATGAGTTCTGTATGTGCAATACATCATATTGCTATGAAAATGATAGGTTTATTTCGCTTTTCCGCATAAAGTGGGAGTCAACAAACAATCCGTCAAGAGGCAGAAGAAGGAGCTTGTCCTGTTGAAATTCGACAGCCAGTGGTTTTTCAGCTGGATCGGCACTAGCGATAGTTGGGTCCTAGAGAAACCACGCCGGCGATTCGCGAGGTGTTCGACCTTCTGAGCCAAAGCGGCGCGTGAGTTCCCTCTTTGTGGAGGCTGGAAGTCGCAAACATCTTGCAGATGGGAGTGCTCCTGGGCCGCCATGACACCGCGTTCGGAGATGCGACGCTAGCCGACTTGAGACAATTACCGATCAGCCTGGACAAGGAAACAAACCGGCAGGCATGGGGCGGAATTCTGCGCTTGGCTGAGATCCATCGATTGACCCTTTATGATGCCGCCGACCTGGAGCTGTCAAAACGACGTGAGCTGCCGCTGGCTACTCTCGATCACGCGCTGCGAAATGCCGCCACGCGTGAAATCGTACTTGTATTCGGATAAACCCGCAATTGTCGCCGTTCGCTGGTAAAGCAATACCGAATAAATTCAGGCAGCGCCCGTGCGCTTGTAGAATCAATATACTAAGAAACTATGCCAACCGCCGGAACATCGTGGCGGCGACGCGGGAAAGCTGCCCTGCGGCGCGCACGTGAATTAAGGATGATCGCCAAGGCGCTTCTCTCCACGAGGCACCCTATACTGGCGCATATCATCCCTATGCGGCGGTGCAATCTGTCCTGCGCATACTGCAATGAGTACGATCAGGTTTCCAATCCTGTGCCGGTGGATGCGATGCGGCACCGTCTGGATTTGCTTGCCCGGCTGGGGACGACGATTATCACCATCAGCGGGGGTGAGCCGTTGCTTCATCCTGAACTGGATGACATCATTTCTCATATACGACGGCGGGGGATGATTGCTGGACTCATCACCAATGGCTATCTGCTTACCGCGGAGCGGATCCAGCGGCTCAATCATGCCGGGCTGGATCATCTCCAGATCAGCATAGATAATGTGCAACCCGACGCCGTTTCGAAGAAGAGCCTCAAGGTTCTTGACCGGAAGCTGCAGTTGCTGGCGGAACATGCGGAATTTCACGTCAACATCAACTCCGTGGTCGGCGGCGGCACGCGCGAACCTGAAGACGCCGTTGTCATTGGCAAACGAGCCCTGGGACTTGGCTTTAGCAGCACCGTGGGAGTGATTCATGACGGCGGTGGCCAGTTGCAGCCTCTGGGCGAGACGGAGCGCAAAGTTTATTGGCGCATGCGGGAGCTCAATCGAAGCAGCTACTCGCATTTTGTATCTTTCCAGGACAACATAGTGGAAGGCCAAGCCAACCATTGGCGTTGCCGCGCCGGCAGCCGCTATCTCTATATATGCGAAGACGGCTTGGTGCATTATTGCTCGCAGCAGCGCGGTTATCCGGCGGTGCCCCTTGAGAGCTACACGCGCGCCGACCTGCGCCGCGAGTTTTTTACCGAGAAGTCATGCGCGCCGCACTGCACTATATCCTGCGTCCACCAGGTGGCGTATTTTGACTTCTGGCGCGCCCCGCAACACGCTTCCGCGCCGGGGGAGCGCACCGGCGATCTCGTGCAAATCGAAAGCGACTGAAGAGAACCGCGACGAGCGGTAGGTGCCCTGTAGCAGGCATCAACCTGAAATCTTCCGGCTCCGGTCCTCCCGTCCGTGTCAGCTACCGTGCATATGCACGCCGCTGCCCGAAGAATCGTATTGTGGCGCAGCTTTAGCCGATTGCGAGTGGCAGACTGTAACTAGGTTCACAGGATGGCGTGATGCGAATCACATTCGGGATGAGGGCCGTGCCCTAACCTAATCGGTATGGTCGCTACCGGAACGATACGGCTTGCGATTCATAGGAAAAGACTAATCCGGCGGTGGCGTAAGCGGCTTAGGCAGAGTCACCTGCGGTGCAGTTACACTAAACCTAGAGCCGCACGATGCGGCTGTTCGGTGTCCGGAGGCGCCGGGCCCTGGACAAGAGGAGCGAACCCGTGGCCGAGAAGACTCTTACAACTACGCTAGAAAGGCCTATTACGACCGTGCCCGAAAACACTCTTACCGTGGTCGACAATCGCACCGGCAAGACTTATACGCTGCCGGTGAGTGCACACTCCACAATTCGCGCGATAGACCTGCGCCCCATCAAGACCTCGCCGGACGAATTCGGCATGATGACGTACGATCCGGCGTTCACCAACACGGCGGCATGCCAGAGCAGTATCACCTATATCGACGGGGAGAAAGGCATTCTTCGCTATCGCGGTTACGACATTGCCGAACTGGCGGAGAATTGCACGTATTTGCAGGTTGCGTACCTGCTGATCCACG
>JBEKOS010000422.1:0-4357 GCA_049521535.1 Terriglobales bacterium
ACACCTTCACCATGCCGGTTGAGTTGGAATACAAAAACCCCGATGTGCTGGGGCAACTGCACGGGCAGCCGGTGACCCTAGCCCCCAACGCAACCGCCAGCCTGGTGCTGGAGGTCGCAGAACACGAATGATCGGGACACGCTCCATGAAAACGATCCAAGCCGTCCTCTACCTGCTGCTGGCTGTTTGCCTCCATGCGCAATCGCCCATCGTTTCGCCCATCTTGAACAAACAAAGCACAAAGCTGTATCGCATAGCCGGAAGAGTGGTGGACTCCATCAGCGGTGAGCCGGTATGCCGCGCCACGGTCGTCATTCTCTCCACAAAGAACGATCATGTGTTGCAAGCTGTTTCAACCGATGAAGATGGCCGGTTTGCGATGGAGGGTCTGCCTGCCGCCAAGTATCAACTGATTGCCTCCAAGCGCGGCTACCGCACCGCGCCTTATGAACAGCACGATCGCTACACTTCGGCAATAGTGACCGGCGAAGGACAGGATACGGAAAAGGTGAACTTCCGGCTTGATCCGGAGGCAACTCTCAGAATCGAAGTCACCGACGACAATGGCGATCCAGTGGATAAGGCCAGAATCATGGTCTTTCGCCGCAACCTTGGCGATGGATTCGGAGATCGGGTCGAAGAAATTGATCAGGTTACCGCGGTAGAGGACGGATTACTCGAATACACCACTGTGCCGATTGGTCAATACTATGTCGCTGTTGCCGCCAAGCCCTGGTATGCCATGCACTCGGCTGCTCTTCCCGGCCACAAGGCAAATCCGGCGCTCGACGTGGCTTACCCGGTCACATTCTTTGGCGATACCACGGATGAAGCCGCTGCAACGCTCATACAACTGGCTGCGGGCAGTCACGAGCACGTGGCCATCCACCTGCACGCGGTTCCCGCGCTGCACCTGCGGGTCCCGTTTCCCAAATCGCAGCAGGACCGGATTTCGATGCCGAAGTTGCAGCGAACCGTCTTTGGCAGCAAGCTGAAGGATGAAGAAGCACTGTTTCCCGAAAACGCAGAGAACGGCATGGAAGAGTTTGTTGGCGTTGCGCCCGGCAGTTACGAGCTGTCGCAGGATGATCCGCCGCGCATCCTGGCTCTGAACGCCACAGGCGACCAGGAGATCTCTGCCAACACCGGCACCCTCGCAGTGGCCGTCGAGGGCACCATCCGCAACGCCTCGGGCGTAGTGCTGCCAACGGACTTGGAACTGGTTCTGCACTGGACGGACTGGGCCCATCCCCGCGAGCCGCTTCGCAGCGCCATCGGCGATGGCCGATTCGCTTTCTCAGCGGTCCTGCCGGGAGCCTGGGAGATGTGGGCTGAGAGTCGCGGCAAAAAACTGTCGGTGATTTCCAACGCCGTAAACGGAACCACGCACCCCAATAGCCTGCTCACCGTTGCGGATCACCCGCTCTCTGTCGCTGTCACCTATGTCAGCGGAGAAACGCGTGTGGAAGGCTTTGCTCTAAAGGATGGAAAAGGACTCGCTGGCGCCATGGTGGTGCTGGTACCGCGCAATCCCGGTGTGAACACGGTGCTCTTTCGCCGCGATCAATCGGACTCAGACGGCAGCTTTGCCCTGGTGGATGCGGCCCCCGGCCAGTACACCGTTGTGGCCATTGAAGACGGATGGGATCTGGACTGGGCCAAGCCGGAGGTGATCGGGCGCTATCTTGCGCTTGGGATCGGCGTGACCATTGGCACCCACGCAGAGAAGATGATCCATCTTTCTCAGCCGATTCCAGTGCAAGCTCGCTGAAGGCTGCCGAGGGGTGTTGAAGGGGCGTTTAGACCCGGCAGAGCGACTGAGAAGTAGAATGATGGCAGGGTGATGACTGCTTCCGCAGGCGCCCGCAGAACATCCGATCAACCGCATCGACAAGCTGCTTCCGAGGAATCTGGCCGCCGCTCTTCGACCAGCCGCCAAAGCTGCCCAGCCCGTGCTTCCCGAAGTGTCCACCTAAAAACAAGTGGGCACTTCCCGAAATCGGTCCTTACCCCAAATGCACGACTCAGCGGATGGTCAACCGGGGCAGTCCCGATAGGGATCTATCGCATTTCGGTACAAATCGGAAGACATCGCTATGATGTCGCCATGCCTAGCCATGAAACTCCCCCGTCCGGAACGTCGTAGTGTACCGCATCCCCGCGCAGCAAATGTCTGAACACGTCACGGCTGCGTCTTCCATCACAGACTCCATGCACGACTTCAGGTGTAAAATCCATTTTCAAATCAACTCACGCACCAGAGGGCCGTCATGCAATATCGTTCGTTTGGAAAGCTCGAATGGAAAGCCTCCGCCCTGGGCTTCGGCTGCATGCGATTCCCCACCGCCGATGGCCAACGTGGCAGTTCAAATGTAGATGAAGCCGAAGCGATTCGCATGCTGCGTTACGCCATCGATCACGGCGTGAATTACATCGATACCGCCTACCCCTACCATGATGGCAAGAGCGAGCTTATTGTTGGCAGAGCGCTCAAAGACGGTTACCGCGACAAGGTCAAGCTCGCCACCAAGCTCCCCACCTGGCTCGTGCAGGCGCCATCCGACTTCGACCGCTTGCTCAACGAACAGCTCGTCAAACTCCAGACCGCCCACATCGACTTCTACCTGCTGCACGCCCTCAACCGCTCC
This sequence comes from Terriglobales bacterium, assembly GCA_049521535.1. GTDB lineage: Bacteria > Acidobacteriota > Terriglobia > Terriglobales > Acidobacteriaceae > CAZUCM01. The sequence goes on from JBEKOS010000422.1 coordinate 2,649, forward strand.
TCGTGGACCAACATCGTCCTGAAGCACAATCTGCTGGATCACGCAGCGCGGGCACTCGCCGACGGCCGCATCGGCCACCTCGGGTTCTCCTTCCACGACAACTACGAGGCGTTCGAAGAGATCGTGAACGGCAGCGACCTGTGGAGCTTCTGCCAGATCCAGTACAACTACATGGATATCGACAGCCAGGCGGGCACCCGCGGCCTCAAGCTCGCCGCCAGCAAGGGTCTCGGCGTCGTTGTCATGGAGCCGCTCATGGGCGGCCGCCTCGCCGATCCGCCGCAAGAGATTCGCGAAACCATCGCCACGGATCCCGCCCGCCGCGGCCCCGTACAACTGGCCTTCGATTGGGTATGGGATCACGCTGAAGTTTCCGTGGTGCTGAGCGGTATGAGCGCCATGAGCCAGCTCGTCGAAAACCTCCAGATCGTCGAGTCAGCGCAGCCCGGCAAACTCGGCCCTACCGATCAGGCGCTCTTCGCCCGCATCCGCGATCAATACAACGCCCGAACTACCATCCCCTGCACTCAGTGCGCCTACTGCATGCCCTGCCCCAACGACGTGAACATCCCCGTCAACTTCGATCTCTTCAACTACGCCCACACCTACGACGACCTGGGTGCAGCCCGCTTCCGCTACAAGTTCGTGCTTAAGGAGAATCAGCGCGCGGGCGCCTGCATCGATTGCGGTACCTGCGAAGGCCTGTGCCCGCAGCACATTCCAATTTCCGATTGGATGCCAAAAGTAGCGGCGCTTCTCGATTGAGGACCGCCGCTACACCACCAATGCCGTTCCCACGAGAAATCGCCAACCGTTGATCAATCGCCAATGCGTTCGTCGGGATGCAGAATTCGACCGGAATTCGGCAAATGTCTTGGCACCTATCCGATGCACTCAGAGACGCGATGGCCTACCCCTGCGGCGTTTTCCGGGACCGATCCAGTTGTCGACGCGTAAGTTGCTTTCGATGAGCGCTTTGGCTGTTAACAACCTTTGACCATCCAAAGGCCTGCCATGTCGGCATCGGGAACGACGATCCGCTTTCAAGCGCCTTCCCTGAGGTCGTCACTTGCATTGCATTCGAGCGAAACCAGAGTTGGTGTGCCCTGGTGAGTTCAGTGCCGGTTCGCCACTCCCTGGTGGTCGCGTCGGCTTGAGGGTTGCGGTTTCAGGATACCGTCACTCTGGTTTCGCTATAACGGCAAACATGTCCGTCAATCGGGCATAAACCGGACCATGCAGATCGAGATTTCCAAAGCAATTTGGCCGAGTGTTCCGGGGCGGATCGCTATTGGAGGACTCTCACTTCCGATGGGCTAGATCCAGGGATGCAGCTCATCGGCAATGCAGAACTACCATGCGATCCTTGGTTGCATGGGTCCCAACTGCTCAATTATCCTCGGAGTCTGGAAAACATGCGCCTGACTGACTCTGAGAGTTCAATCTACCGTATTTCTGCCGTTCCGGTACATACCTGGACCGGGTTAGTTCTTGTGTTGTGCGGGGGTGCGGCCTGTCTGGGTGCATCCTTACCTGCTGCGGCGGAAGGGTGCTCAGGTCCGCGCGAGTTGGAAGCTCAACTTCACTCTGCTCCCACCCCAGAGGCCTATGCATCGTTAGGGAAGCTCTGCGCAGGTGCGTGATTTTGTAGTGGCGATGCGACTTCAGATGATTTCTTGATTTTGAATCAGTTTTCTGTCGTAAAAGGC
>JBEKOS010000423.1:0-4352 GCA_049521535.1 Terriglobales bacterium
CGAGCATTCATCTCTTCCCGGAGCACACTCATTTCTCCACGCAAGCCTCTCACTTCGGCCTTTAGCTCGCGCACTTCCGGCGTCAAGATGTCTTGCAGCGCCTGCCTGAAGCCTTGGACAATATCAGCCAAGCCTTCCCCCACGCCAATTGTATTGGACGAACAGGCAGGCGGCAATCAGGGGATAATCGGGAAAGAGTGAAAAAGCGTCACCGGATGCTGTGAAGAAATCTACTTTTCACGAGCCGGGGAAATGGCCCATCCTGCTCCGTCCTCGTCGCAAATAAAATCGGTTCGTCTTTCCTGTCTCGCAAAAACACAAACCGGCTGCGAATCGGGTGCGCAACTTCCCCGACATATAGCATCGCGCGGTCGGCGCCCTCAGCGGGAATATAGCGACTTGCGCCTTCAGCCTCTCTTTCCGAAATGGCTGGCCCGGCAAATCCCGGTTTGACAGTGCCGTGGCAGGTTGCGGATACTACCGGCAGCGTGCGACAGGGCGCCACCGGCCCGCGGCAAGGGAATAATCCCACCTGCTTCGATAGAGAAAGCGTGCATTGCACCTTCTTTCAGCCTGTATCAGCGGGTCACAGGCGCTCATGAAAGGAGGGCATAGTGTCCACATCCAGGCTTCCTGCTCGTCCCTCGCTGGAATCCCTGCGCAAGCAAGCCAGGCAACTGGCGCGCGGCATCGTCGCCGGCGATGCCGGCGCCATCGCCCGGGCACGGGCCCAGTTGCCGCAAGCCGAGCCGCCGTTGTCGCAGCGTGATGCCCAATTGGTGCTGGCGCGCGAATATGGGTTCCCCGGCTGGCAAGACCTGGTTAGAGAAGTAAAGCAACGCCTGGGCAGGGGACTCGAGTGGGCCGTATCCCAGGCCCGCCGCCGCATCCATGACAATGACACCGAAGGCCTGCGGCAGCTTTTGGCCGAGTACCCGGCCCTGTTATCGTGGCGGGCGGATGAAAACGACGGCGGGCTGCTCGGGATGGCCACTGGGTCCTACGGCGACAGCTTCGACCCGTCCCGGGAGCAGATCTTCACCCGCGCCGCATGTGCAGAGTTCCTGATCGATGCCGGCGCAGTCATTGCGCCGTCGGTATGCGATGGCCTCATCGCTTCCCGCGCCCGGGGACTGCTCGATCTCTTCCACCGCAAAGGCCTCCTTCCCCCATCGCTCCAATTCTTGGCCGCGCTTGGCGACGTCAATGGTGTTCGCGCCTGTCTTGACGCGACTGGCGACAATCTTTCTTCAGTGAACCGGGGGTTCATCTGTGCCTGCCGTTTCCAGCACGCGACCGCAGCGGCGCTGCTGCTGGATCGGTCGATCACACTCGATGCCGGGCTGGGAAGGCAGATCGATGGCGGGCCGGGGCGTTCCGCAATTGTCCAATACCTCATGGCGGAAAGTGAGGCGCTCGCCTTCACCCACGCCGACCCCGCCGGGCCCTGGCAGGCTTTTGTCATGCGAAAGGTCGTATGCGCGGTGGACGACGGCGACTTGACATCCTTTCTCGGCGGATTGCGGGGCGAAGCATGGATGCTGGCGGACGCATGCGTGAATTTCCAGGTCGGACTGATCGAGCGGGCGGTGCTGCGCGATCGCGAAGCTTTCATTACTGCTCTTCTTGATCTCGACCCCGCGGTGCTGCGCCGTCGCGTCCCGCCGCCAACGCAGGCCATTGAATTTGCGTTCACTTATGCGAAGCCCCGTCTGCTTCCCGCGCTGCTGCGCATCTGGCGCCTGCCCGAGGATCTGCCGCACGCCGCCGGGAATGGAGACTTCGCACGCGTGAAAACCTGGTTCGACGCTGAGGGCAAGCCTGCGCTGGGCGACCTGGCGAATCATTCTCCCGCCAGCAGCGTGCACCCGCGGGAACTTGAATGGGGCGAGCCCGGTGTGCAGCAGGTGCTCGACACTGCACTCGCCTGGGCGGTGCTCAACAACCACTTCGAGATCGCCGATTTTCTTCTCGGTCACGGGGCCGATATCAACACGAACTGGAGTTCCCACGAGCCCGCCAGCATCCTGCATGAGCTGGTGTTCCACAAGAATTATGAAGCGATGCAATTCCTCATCGATCGCGGCATTGACATGACGATTGTCGATTATCGCTGGCGCTCTACCGCCGAGGGTTGGGCATCCTACGCCGTGAAAGACGAGAAGATGGCGCAGTGGCTGCGCGAGGCGCAACAACGGCGGGAGCGGGCATCGCGCTGAGAGTGGCTTTGCAGATCAATCGGTACGCCGCCCGGGTAGGTGTGACCTTTCACGGTGAGCCGGGGCATGGCGCCCGCGCTCGTCGGTCTTTGCTCTGATATATTGAGCATACCGAGTTTTCTCATTAACTTATTTCGGTCTGGCGCGGGTGCATCCTGTGGCGGGCAGGAGGTTTGCGTGAAGAGCAATTTCTCTTCATCTGTACTGACTGCTGTGCTTTTGTTGCTGCTCTCACTGTCGGCGATGGCGCAGTATACCGAGACGGTAATCCATAGCTTCTCTGGAAGTGACGGAATCGGCCCGCAAGGCTTGATTGCTGATTCCCACGGTAATCTCTATGGCACCGCCCCCACCGGCGGCAATTCTGGCGCCGGCGTGGTTTTTGAGCTTAGCCCTCCGGGCACAGGCAGTGGTCCGTGGATGGAAACGGTCCTCCATAGCTTTACTGGCGGTAGCGACGGCGGTACCCCTGTGGTGGGTTTGACTCTCGACTCCCGTGGCAACCTCTATGGGGCGGCCAATGGAGGCACTCCAACCAGCGGTAGCAACGGCTGTGTGCCTGGCCAGGGGTGCGGAGTGGTATATGAGTTGAGCCCGCCCCTTAGCGGAAGCGGGCCCTGGACCCAGACGATCCTATATAGTTTTGCCGGCGGAACTGACGGCAGCAACCCGGTTTGCCTGGCGATGAGTCCGGGCGGCGACCTTTTTGGTGTGTTACGGACCGGTGGTCCCGCCGGGCTGGGATCGGTCTTTGAGTTGTCCCCTCCGGGCAGTGGCTCCGGCGCTTGGACCAAAACCGTGCTCTTCGATGAAGGCGGTGCGTTTTCGTATCCTTTTGTCTTCGACCGCCAGGGAAACGTGTACGGCACATTGCAACCCTCCGGATACGGAACTGTTTTCGAGTTCAGCCCACCCGCTGGCGGGAGTGGCGCGTGGACCGTGAGCTCCCTTTACAGTTTCAAGGGCGGCACCGACGGTGACGGGCCTGTCGGGAGCCTGCTTCTGGATTCGCAAGGCAACCTTTACGGCGCCACCACGTATGGGGGTGCGACTTACTTTTGCACCTGGCTCGACAATATTGGCTGCGGTGAGATATTCGAGCTTAGCCCGCCCGGCGCCGGCGGCGGAGCATGGACGAAGACCGTCCCTTACATATTTTCCTCCAGCAATGGCATCTATCCGAGCGGAGGTGTGACTTTCGATGCTGTGGGAAATCTCTACGGCACCACCTCCACCGGCGGTGACACGTCGTCATGCATCGGCACCTACGTGTCAGGCTGCGGCATTGTGTTCAAGTTGTATCCGCTCGCCGGTTCCTTCGGCACCTGGACCGAGGTGGTTCCCTACATATTCACTGGCGGAACTGACGGCGCCGAACCCGATTCAGGCTTGATCGTCGATTCTCATGGCAACCTGTACGGTACCGCCAATAGCGGCGGTGTTTCCGGCGATGGCGTGGTCTTTGAGCTGTCTCCTCATACTACGACGACCTCTCTGGCTTCCAGCGCAAATCCCTCTGTCATCGGTCAGGATGTGCTGTTCACGGCGACCGTCAGTCCTGCGGGCACGGCAGCGCCAACCGGAAGCGTGTCCTTTATGGCGGGTGGAAGCATCATTGGCGGATGTTCGGGCGTTGTTCTCAGTCCTTCACTTACCGCTACATGCAGCACCGTTACTTTGCCGTTGGGAACAAATACAGTCACCGCGATTTATTGGGGAGACAGCACCTACGCAGGCAGTACCGGCGTTTTGGCGCAGGTCGTTACGACCGGCAGTGCTTCCTCTCAGACAACCTTGTCGTCCAGTATCAATCCTTCAACTAAGGGGCAATCGGTGACTTTAACGGCTACCGTCGACCCCGCCGGGCCACCCATACCGACCGGAACGGTCAGCTTTACGTCGAATGCAGTTGACATCTCCGGCTGCACCGCGGTGGCGCTCTCTTCCTCCCGCACGGCCACCTGCACCGCGACCGCGCTGCCGGTGGGAACCGACGCGATGATTGCCGCTTACTCCGGTGATGCGAATTACTCCAGTAGCAGCGGCGCCCTCTCGCAACTGGTGAACCCGGTACCGACGGCGGTGCAGTTCGTGCCGGTGAGTCCATGCCGTGTGGTGGATACTCGCACCGCC
>JBEKOS010000424.1:0-4314 GCA_049521535.1 Terriglobales bacterium
GCCGGGCCGCTTTCCCCGGCTGATTCTTCTAGCGCAGAATTCGTATTGGGTGCTGTCATCGCTCTCTCGGCCGCACTTCTACTCCGTTATCTCGCGCGCCGGGCCGTCTGAGTCAGTACGTGAGCCCAGGCCCGGAAACAGCCCTCACCGGCGCGGTGACCGTAGCCTCTTTCTCGGGCGGTGCAAAAAAGGGGTATGCATTGGGCGCGGTTTTTCCCTGGGAAGTGGGTGCAGCACCCGGTCTTGCCTCTTAGTTCCGATCTTCGCGCGCCTGGGATATTCCAAGGTTGTGGTTAAGATTGGCGAGCGCGCGGTGTGCGTATTCGCTGACCTGGTAGACACGCACTGGGTCGCAAACGTGGGAGTCCTCCAGAGGAGCGAGTTCAAATTCCTCGCTGGCCGTGGCGACGGTGAGAAAGCACCCGTTGCAGATTGAGTCGTGATTCCCGTTTGTGTTGTTCCGGTGGTGGAAGTACTTGCCAGACCGATTGAGCATGGGGCACCTCGTTCAGGTTCGGCACTGTAGGATTCAGTCGAATTATCGCTCCAAAGGTTTGCGGCATTCTGTTCAATTTCGCTCACTCTTGCTTTTTGTTGAGGCGAACACGGAGGCGGCGCGTGGAGCGCTGCACCCGGGACTTCTCTGTCCTGGCAGGTGAGGTCTGAGGCTGGTCGACCCGTCGTCGCTCAGCCCCGTCTGTCAAGCCACTTCCCTGCCATCTGAGCCAGCGCATGGATGCTCTCAAGAGCTGTGGCTTTGTTTGGGCTTTTCTTGACGCCTTTACTTGTTCCGGCGCAAGTTGCGCTCGGAGCGCGGTTTGAGTAACCCAACTGACGATGAGTACCTTGATGATGACTATCACCGTTCCATTCGTCGGTGGTTCCGGCTGAGGGATGCGAGGATTGGAAGTATCAAAGATCGGTCCATCGCCACGGGAAAGTTTCGGGCCGGCCTGTATATGCGTCCCATGGCGATTTGGGCGCCGGAGATGACGCCGACCAGGTCAAAAACGCCCGAGCGAAATTCGATGTGGAAGAGTGTGCCGCCTCAAGGCGTCAGACCGTGACCGCCAGCATGCTCATAGTCAGCGACAACAGTATTTTCAATTTGAGCCGTGTCTGAGCAATTTTTGTAGAGCGAGCCTTCCTTCATGATCGCATGCAGGTTCTTTTCCCGGACGACCAGGTCAAGATCCTCAAGCGGATCGCCATCTACGAGGAGCAGATCTGCGAGAAATCCTTCCTTCACCTGGCCAAGTTCGTTGCCGAGCCCCATCACCTGGCCTCCGATGCGCGTGCCGCACTGCAATGCCTCGCTTGGCGAGAAACCGAGCAGATCGACGAAATGTTTAAGATCGCGGGCATTGTCGCCTTGCGGTGATTGCGCAAATCCGTAGTCTCCTCCGATGAGGATGCGCACGCCGCGTTTGCGAAGCTCCGTATAGACGGCGGCTGTAGTGTCAATGACGCGCTGCATCTGGCGGCCAATGTCGGAATCGCGATGGAAGCCGAACTGCTCGCCTTCGTAGAGCGTGCTATAGATGATGCCGATCGCCGGGCCGACGAAGATCCGATCCTTTGCGGATTCCAGCATGTCGATGGCTTCCTCGTCCGCCGATTCACAGTGATAGATGACGTCAATGCCGCAGCGGACCGCTCGCTTCACGGATTCTGCCGCGCGGGCATGGCAGTTGACCTTCTTGCCGAAGTCGCGCGCTACGCCGACCGCCATCTGGACTTCATCGTCGCGCATAACGGTTAGTCCACCGTGCGCCGCGGGGCTCAGATCGTCTCCGGAGATATTCACCTTGATGTTATCCACGCCTTCGCGGCAACAAAGGCGCACAACCTTTCTTATTTCCTCCGGGCCGTCGGCGATCATGCCGAAGCTTTCGTAATACATATGCGCTTTGCGCTCGTCGCCAAGGCCGCCCGTGACCGTAATCTCCGGGCTGGCCGCACGGATGCGCGGCCCTGGGAATTGTCCGGCATTCACTGCATTGCGGATGACCACATCCAGGCGGAGCTTCGAAGTTGCGGCACTATAAGCGCTGGTAAATCCGTGGTCCAGCAAAGTCTTTGCATTGCGAACGGTCAGGAGCACATGCTCTTCGGGAGGAATATTGCCGAGGTCGGAATCATTGACTGCACCACCGAATGAAATATGCGCGTGTCCTTCAACGAGACCCGGCATCAGAGTGCGACCGCGCGCCTCGATGATGAAAGCTCCTTCTGTTGTGAGGCGTTCTGGCGCACGCGCAATCGATTTGATCCTGGCGCCTTCGACAAGTACGTCGGCGGGAAATGCGGGAGCTCCGCTACCGTCCCAAACACTAGCACCGCGAAAGAGAATTGGCTGCATGACACTAACCTCCTTGCAAAGTGAAAAGCTGACATTCCTTCCAAATTACTGGTCGGCAACGTAGACGCCGATGCGAGCCGCCAGGCCGGGGGACAAGCGCGCAATCACGATGCCGTAGATCACGGATAGAAAAAGTGCGCTCAGTGCGATCCAAGGGAAAATATTGAAGGGCCAGACTTGCCCCGGCTGGATAAGTCCCCAAAGGGGAAACAGCATGATCAGCGTGCCGGCAATCGGCAACAGCACATGACGAAAGATGTTGAGCTCACTGCGCTGGTGGCGGATCACGTAGATTGGAAGCGCGAGATTCGTAAGCATGTAAGTGAGAATGATGGGGATTGTGCCGAGCGTACAGGCGAAGCCGAAGTAGTCCATCGGCGCCACTCCGCCGAACAGCCCAAAGCCAAGAATCAGCGCAACAGCAATGGTGAGAAACACCCACAGTGCGCTGTGCGGCGTCTGGTGGCGAGGATGAATCTTGCCGAGGAACTCCGGTAGCAAACCTTCGCGCCCTGAGTTAAACAAAATACGCGCTTGAGAGTTAACCAGGCCGATGAGCGAACCAAGAATGCTGGTGACACCGGCAATGTATGCCACCACGAGAAGCGCTGGGGCTGAGGCTTTCAATCCATCAATGAAAGGTAGGCGCGATGCGACAAGGGCATGCGCATCCATTCTGAGCCCGACCGCCGTAGCGTAGGCAAGAAACGTGTAGAAGATGCCGATAGCCAGCGCGCATGTAATCAAAGCGCGTGGAATGTCGCGTCGAGGATTCTCGGTCTCTTCGGCGAGAGAAGCAGAGTTCTCCCAACCGATGAACAGATAAATAGCGAGTGGAAACCCTGCGCCCAGCCCAGCGAGACCGCCGGACAGGTTTGAAATCCTGAATGGAGCGAGGGTCAGGAAACCCCGGTGAGCGACGAGCATAAAAATGCTTCCCAAAATCAACAACCCAACCTCGAAGTAGAAAAAGATGCCCGACCAGAGCGTGGAGAGCGCAACACCTCGCATAACCAGCCAGCCGGTGGCGGCCGAGATTAGTACGGTGAGGATGGCCCAGTGAATTGAAATGCCAAGGAAGAGCTTGAGCGTCTCCGCGATCCAAGTACCCGCTATGGAGACCACCGTCGACGCGGCGACGACATATCCGAATGTAATAAATACAGAAACAGCTGTTCCGACGGAAGGTCCGAACGCCTTGCCGGTAAACGTTACAAAAGATCCGGTGGACGGCGTGAAACGCGAAAACTCCGCGATCGTGTTGGTCAGGAAGAGTATGACGACTGTCGCGGTCAGAATGGTCAAAGGTGCTGCCAGCCCTGCGCCTTGCACAATGACGGCAAAGCCAAAGAAGAAGCTCATTGCGGGCGCTATGCTCGCGAGAGTAGAGGCGACAATGTGGCTCGCGTTGAGCGCATTGCGGCGAAGGCGGCTCTCACCGGCTGTCGTTGCGATCGGCTCTGTTCCATTGACTGACATCGCTTCCTTTGACTCACGCCGTGGGTATTCAGGCGGCGCCATCCTGTTGCCACAAACATTGGCTATTCGTCCTCGACGTTATTGCGGAGTGTACCGATCCCCTCGATTTCGACCTCGCAAACATCGCCATGCCTCATGAAAAGCGGCGGATTCCGCCCCATACCAACTCCGGCCGGTGTGCCGGTCACGATGATGTCGCCGGGCGAAAGAGTAATGGCTTCGCTCAGAATCGAGATTAGCTGTGCCACGGTGAACACCATGTCGCCGGTTGACGCGTCCTGCACAACTGCACCGTTGAGACGCGTCTGGATGTGCAGACCGTTCGCTCCGCGTGGAAGTTCGTCCGCGGTGACCAGGTAGGGACCGAATGCCCCTGTGCCGTCGAAGTTCTTTCCGATTGTCCATTGAGGAGACTTCTTCTGGTAATCCCTAACGGAAGCGTCGTTGAAAATGGAGTAGCCAATGACGTGGTC
>JBEKOS010000425.1:0-4307 GCA_049521535.1 Terriglobales bacterium
GTGGCCGATTTCACTCCCGGCACGAAAAGCGGCACCTGAAAGGATACGCCGACTTCCCCGTTGTTTCGCTGGAAGTGATTGAAATACTCCGTGTAGTTGTTGAATCTGGCCTGCATCGAGTATTGCGCCACCAGATCGGCGCGGGGGAGGCGGGCGGCCGAGGCGCCGCGCATTTCAAGCTGTTTCGCAGCGATCCGCGATTCCAGCCGGCGCAGTTCGCCGCTGGCGGCCAGGGCGGCTTCGGCGGCCTGCTCCTCGGAAGCCGGCAGCGCCGGAGCGGGCCGATCCTGAGCCACTGCGCGGGCGCGGTCTTCGGCCGGATAGCCCAGCGCAAGAGCCAGGTCGGTCTCGGCGGCGGCTTGCTCATCTTCCACAGTCTCGGCGGCCTGTCGGTCGCGCGCCAGCGCCAACTCGGCCTGCTTCTGAGCGATGGGCAGGGCGCGACCTTCGGCGACTTGCGCCTGGATGGAGTCGAGCACGGCCTGCTGGCGTTCGATGGCGGTGCGCGCCAGTTCCCCTATGCGCGCCGCGCGTTCCGCATCCAGGTAGAGAGCGGCGGCGCGGTATGCCACTTCATCGCGCTTGCTGACGACGGCGATGGCGGCGCCGCGGGCGTTCTCCTTAGCGCGCGCGACCTCCAGGCTCTGCGGGCGATTGAAGAGGAACTGCTGCGCGACAGCCTGCACAATGCTGGGCGCGGAGCCATCGATGCTCGACGGGAAGCCATAGGTGTATGCATCGCCGCTGCCGGCCGTGAGACGCGGCATAAACGGGTCGCGCGCGGAGCGAATCGCGGCCCGCGCCTTCTGCTCATCCATCCGCGCCAGCGCCACATCCGGATTCTGCCGCACCGCAAGTTCGATAGTCTGGCGCAGCGTGAGCGAATGAACCTCGGCATGCGCCAAAGCCGCTAGCGCAAGAATGGAAACCGTGAGTCTCGACATGAACTTATTGTAGTGAGTCGGCGTGCGGCGGGGCGGCGGCGGCTGGATACACGCTTCGGGGGCGACTGAAGTCAGGCCCTTTCAACGCTAATTTCAGATAACACGATCCTGATAGTTACGGTACTAATAGGCCTGCGCACCCGCAAATTTCAGGATTCCGGCAGGCCACGGAATGTTAGCATCAACCCAGCGTATTTACTTCAGGTGGACCTCGCCGCGGGTCTGCGCGTTCTCTCAGCCATTTGAGACAAAAGCCAGCTTGTGTGTAACGGGAAGGGTAGCGTATGGGCGCTCCCCAGGGTGACGGATGAACCGAATTGGAAATGCTTGGTGCGCACTCTTGTGCCTGTCCGCCCTGCCGGCGGCGGCGCAATTGCAGACCGCGCAAATCTCGGGCGCCAATCTGGCCGAGGGAACGCTGGTATTGACGTTCGACGATGGCCCGGACGAATACCAGTATGAAGGCGGCAACCAGACATTGCAGATCGCCACGCTGCTGGCTCATCCGCCGGCGCCGCTGAGCCCGATCACCGGCACATTCTTCCTGAACGCCTGCCATTTCGTCGGTGCGCCCCTGCCGTCCGGTTTATCTTCCAACTGCCATTCCAACCACGGCAACATTCCGACCAGCCTGATCGGCGATTTGCGGGCGCTTGGGGCCACTGTGGCCAACCACGGCCAGGATCACGTGCCGGGCACCTCTCTGCAGGATGCCGGGCTGATTTACGAAATTACGAACCCTCTGCCGCTGCTGACCGGGCCGGAGCAGCGGCCCATTTTGTACCGGGCGGCTGGGTTCGCATGGGACCGGGGCACGGCTCGCGCGGCGCAGCGGAACCGCCAGGCGCGGAGCCAGACGGGGCCGTTTTACGCGGATTTCATCGGCTCCGGTTACATCGACGGCAACTGGATTCAGGCCGACTGGGATTGCTTCAAGCAAGGGTACACTTATCAGGCTTGCGGAAATCTCTATCTCAACGAGATCCAGCAGGCGAATCACGGCGGCATCGTCCTGATCCACGACCGGTCCCCATTCCAGTTGGCCAGCCAGCAGGTGTTTCTGATGCTGCAATACATGTTGAGCCAACTCGGCAACCAGAACTATGTCGGGCTGGAATCGCTGTTGGGAGTGAGGAAGGCGGCGGGGTTGAGCCGGGGGTCGAGCGAGTTTGGCACGGCGGATGGCTACGGCGACGTCGTGTTTGGCAGGCTCACCGGCGGTTTCGAGCTTACCCCGTGCAAATCGCGCGCGGATGGGATCTGGTGCATGGAATACGATGGCCCAGCGTTCGGGCCGGCGCGGCGATGGTTCGAATTCAACAGCAAGTTCGACCTCGGGCCAGGACAGCCGTTCTGGCTGGCGGATCTCGAAGGTAGCGGCAAAGCGGGACTGATATGGGAACAGGGCGAGGGCATCATGTTCGCGCCCTACGAGCGTAACGGCGCAAATGGCGCCGGCAAGTTTCACGCGCCGCGGTTGGTGCTCGCATATTCGGACGCCTATGGCTGGCGCCAATCGTCCGACTACGAGTTGCGTTTCGGCCAATTCGATCAGAGCGGCCGGGCGGGTCTGTTGGTGCGGGATGCGACCGGCGTACAGATCTTCAAGTCCAACGGCACCGCACTGACGCTGGCCTATACCAGCGCGGAGTTTGCGGACGCGGCGGGATGGGGCGGCGCGGCGTACCCGCTACGCGTAGGCGACATTGACGGCGATGGTATCGACGATATCTGTGCCCGAGGGCCGAATGGGATGGTTTGCGCGACCGTGACCACGGCGGGCATCGGGCAAGCGACGCTCTATACGGTGCCGAACGGTCCCTTCAGCGATGCCGAGGGCTGGGCAGCGGATCCGGCGGCTTACACCAGCTTCGCCATGGCGGACATTTTCGGACAGGGGCGCAAGGTTCCGGCCGGACGCATCGGCGCCAAGGTGGTCTATGCGGCCAGCGCGGCGCAGTCCTTCGCCGGCGAACAGCAACTGGTGGACGCGTTGCCGACCGATCTGGCTGGCCAGGCGTTTCCGGCCGACCCGACCGAGTGGCAGACCGCGCCCGTATACTTCGCCGATCTCGATGGCGATGGGCAGGACGAAGCTGTGTGGATGCTCCCCAATGGTCTGTGGTTCGGGCTGACCCAGATCGTCCTGGCACAGCAGCCGGACTGATTGCGTTCGGGTGATCGGGCTGGCGAGATTGATCCGTCCGCCACAATACTGAGATCCCCTGGACGTTGAGTTTCTGGGAGCCTGCGGGACTCCGGCCACTCTTTCCGCACAGTACCTTGAAGGCTCACCGACCGCCGGCTACCGCCTCCGCCGGGGTTGTTGCGGTGCGCCTCGGCTCCTCCATCACGGGTTGCATCCCCTTAGGAAAACGTGATCGGTCGGTAAGGTTGTTCCGCGCCACGCGGACGATTTCCCGCGCTTGGTCCGGCGGCAGCACCTTCCATTGCGACTGGAATAGGAAGTTGAAACGGTCGCTTTCGCAATGCGCGCCAAGCCTCGATGGCACGCCGGAGCAATGCCAGCCGGCGCTCGTGACCACCAACCGTTGCATCGGGGCCGATACGGCTGGGAACGGAAATGCGGAAGGCTCGTCCTTTGCGCGACATCTCTTGTGTTGGTCATCAGCCCCGGCAGTTCGAGTCGGAGGGGCTGGGCAGGATCATGCTGGAAGACCACGCCCACCCTTTGCCTGCCGGTTATCGCGCCTTATCGGTAGTGAGCGCCCGCCTCGTGCTGAGAGAGAATAGACCCATGAGTCTCGCGGATCTGTTGCTGGGTCGCCCGCTTGCGACTGAGGAGGAGAAGGCCGAACGGATAACGCCCGCCAAAGGCATTCCCATTTTCGGCCTCGATGCGCTCAGCTCCGCCGCCTACGGGCCGGAAGCTGCACTGACGCTTTTGATTCCTCTGGGAATGGCTGGGGTAGCTTACATAGTCCCCATCAGCATCAGTATCATCGTCCTGCTCGCCATCGTATATTTCTCCTACCGGCAGACCATCATGGCGTATCCGCAGGGCGGCGGTTCGTATACGGTCGCAAGCGAGAACCTGGGTGTGTGGGCCGGACTTCTGGCGGCCGCCTCGCTGATGGTGGACTACGTCCTGACCGCAGCCGTGGGCATTTCAGCTGGCGTGGGTGCCCTGATTTCCGCCATGCCCGCGCTGGAGAAGCACACGCTGGCGCTGTGCCTGGCGATTCTAATTGTGGTAACGCTGGTGAATCTGCGGGGCGTCAGCGCCACCGGCGGCATCTTCCTTGCTCCAACCTATCTGTTCATCTTCTGCCTGCTGGCCATGATTGCGTTGGGCGTGGTCAAAACACTTTTGGCCGGCGGCCATCCAATCCCCGTGGTCGC
>JBEKOS010000426.1:0-4303 GCA_049521535.1 Terriglobales bacterium
AGCCAGACTACCGCAGCCAACTCGACGCGTCCTCTTTCGATCCACGTTCATCTGTGGAGCTTACCTGAGTCCGTGCTTAGCCTTCTCCGCTACTGGATTCCGAGCCTTTGCTGCATTTGCTCCAGCGTGACTCCCTTCGTCTCTGGATACCACAACAAGACCACCAAGAACTGCAAGACCATCATCGCCGAGAAAAACATGAAGGGATAAGCCCCTGAACGCCTCGCGAAGATGGGAAAGGCCGCCGAAATCATGGCATTCATCACCCAATGCGTCGAACTGCCCAAACTCTGCCCTTTGGAGCGCACGCGCGTCGGAAAAATCTCGCTGATATACACCCAAATCACTGCGCCTTGCGAGATGGCGAAGAATGCGATGTACGTCACCAGCAGCCAGAGCAGCCAATCCTGATGCTGGTGATAGAAGAAAATCGCGGCCACGCTGCCCAGGCAGCCAGCCATCCCGACAGCGCCGATCAATAAAAGGGTCTTGCGTCCCAAATAGTCAATCACGGACATCGCCAGTAATGTAGCCAGCAGGTTCGTGGCGCCCACAGCGACTGCCTGCAAATTGCCCGACAGTTTACTGAAACCCGCCACTTCGAAAATGTCATTCAGGTAGTAAAGAATGGCGTTGATCCCGGCTAACTGATTGAACATACCAATGGTAATGGCCAAAAAAATCGGACGCCAATATCGTGCCTGAAACAGCGGCTCGGAGTGCGTTCCAGTTTCTGCACGGATGGAATCCACGATTGCCTGCAGCTCGCCTTGACCATCGGGCGAGCCCAGCAGTTCGAGCACTCTCTGCGCTTCCGGAATCCTGTTCTGCGTAACCAGCCATCGCGGGCTGCGGGGGATACTGAACAATAAAATGAGGAATACGACGGCGGGAATGGCTGCTACGCCAAAGTCCCAGCGCCACTCGATCGTGCCCAGGTTCAACCGGCCGATCAGATAATTCGAAAGGTAGGCGAGTAAAATGCCAAGCACGATATTGATTTGAAATGCTCCTACCAGGCGCCCGCGCAATTTGGCCGGCGCCAGCTCGGCAAGATAAACCGGGCCTACGACCGAGGACGCACCTATTCCCAAGCCGCCAATGAAACGAAATATGACCAATGACGGCCAATTCCAGGCCAGAGCACAGCCCATTGCTGAAATGACGTAAAGCGCGGCGGTGATGCGGAGGGTTTCCCGGCCCCCAATGCGCTGCCCGGGAATGCCGGCAAACATTGCTCCGATTACTGTGCCCCAGAGTGCCGCGGAAACCGTAAAACCGAGCTCTCCCGGCGAAAGCTGAAATGCAGCCGTAAGCGAGTGAATGGCACCGGAGACGACAGCCGTGTCGAAGCCGAAGAGCAGACCGGCGAGTGCACCAACCATGATGCTCTTGAGCAGAACGGCGTTGAGTCGCATGGATGATTAGAGTACTACAGGATCCGATTCCGAGACCGCAGAATACCGATCTATGAGGATTATGACTGCACCGTTTGGAAACTTGAAAATGCTAGGCACTCCGAATGTGATTCCTGCCATAGGCGCGGCCAAACAACCGCAGCTCGCATCTGTTAAGGCTATTTGTTTTCTATGTTTTTCTTGGTTGAAGCGATGTTGACCTTTAACATTGTGAATCGCTTCGTCGTACACTACTTTGTAGGAATGAGAGGTCTGCAATGAAAACTCGCCTGCTCGCCTGGGCGGTCGCAGCCGTCATCCTATCTATAGCTGTTTCATGCTTAGCTCAGTCAGCCGGTCCCAAGGCCGCAGACGACCCTTATAAGCCAGTTCTCGACCGAATGCATGCCATCACGACTATCTCCCTGCCTGACTGGCGTGTGCATGACTCCAACCTTCCGCATGGAGAGGACACAAATATCTCTGATTCCGGCTGGGAGACCGTTCGGATAAACGACAAATGGACATCCGGTTCTCGCTGGCTGCGGCACACACTTGAGGTCCCCGAGCAACTGAACGGCTACGATCTGCGGGGCGCCCGCCTCGATCTGGATCTTTTTCTGGACAGCGATGACTTCATTCAGGTAGCTGTTTTCGTGAATGGCAGTATGGTTTCACGAACAGACGAAGACACCCAGCTTCCCGTTACGCTTACGCAGAATGCCCTGCCTGGCCAGAAATTTCTAGTCGCTGTGCGCGTGACCGCTAACACGATTGCAACGAAGATAATGCGGGCGCAGGTTGTGGTACATGCGGCTGCAAACCGACCTGATCCCGAAACTATGCGGCTCGAAATTCTCTCTGCGCGCCCCGTAGTCGACGCTTACGAAGAAGGTAAGCCAACTCGGGAGCAACAACTCGATGCCGTCGTAAAGGCCATTTCCCTTTCCGCGCTTGATCGCTCAGATCAAGCCGCGTTTGACCAGTCCCTGCGCGACGCGCAAAGCCGGTTAGAAGCACTGCGCCCGTATATTAAGCAATTTGGCATCCGCGCCAGCGGCAATTCGCACATCGACATGGCTTGGCTTTGGCCATGGACGGAAACCGTCGAGGTTGTCCGCAATACGTTCAGCAGCGTGCTGCAGCTTATGCGCGAGTATCCCGACCTCACGTTTAGCATGGGCTCCGCGCAGACGTACGAATGGATGGAGGAGAAGTATACCGCCTTATTTCGCGAGATCCAGCAGCGCGTGAAAGAAGGGCGCTGGGAGATCGTCGGCGGCATGTGGGTTGAGCCTGACCTGAACATGCCAGATGGCGAATCCCTGGTGCGCCAGCTTCTTTACGGTAAACGCTACTTCCAGCAAAAATTCGGGGTGGATGTGAAGATTGGCTGGAATCCCGATTCCTTTGGCTACAGTTGGCAACTGCCACAGATTTACAAGCGATCTGGCATCGACACCTTCGTCACCCAAAAGCTGGCATGGAATGACACCAACAAATTCCCTTATAGGCTGTTCTGGTGGCAGTCGCCAGATGGCAGCCGTGTTTTGACTTACTTCCCTCACGATTACGCCAACGCCATTGACCCGGACCGCATGGCCAACGACCTGGCCCTGTTTGGCCCTGCCATGTGGAAGCCTGATCCCGGCGCAAATTCGCTAACTCCGGGCAAACTGGAGATGATGTATTTGTTCGGCGTTGGCGACCACGGCGGTGGCCCTACTCGGCTCGATCTTGATAATGCGCTGCGATGGAGCCAGCCTGATGTGGTCTATCCACAGCTCAGATTCGGCGATTCAGCGGGCTTCTTCAAAGACCTGAGACAGAACGAGGACGAGCTGAAGATACCGACGTGGAATGACGAGATCTACTTCGAGTATCACCGTGGCGTCCAGACCAGCCAGTCGGAGACCAAGCGCGGCAATCGCAAAAGCGAAGTCCTGATGCTGAATGCAGAAAAGTTGGCGGCAATTGACACGCTTTTTGGAGCAGCATATCCCCAGTCCAATTTTGATACAGCCTGGAAGAGCGTCTTGTTTAATCAATTTCATGACATCCTGCCCGGCTCGGGCATTGCCGTGAACTATCTGGATGCCGCTCGCAAATTCGCCGAGGTGGGGCGCATCGCGAACGACAGCATTCGCGAATCGCTCAATGATCTTGCGTCACGCATTAACACTCCCGCAGCCTCAGTTTTGGTGTTTAATCCATTGCCATGGGCCAGAACCGAGATCGTTGAGTTCCAGACGCAGCTTCCAGAGCCGCTTGACGGCATTCGCGCGCACGGGCCCGACGGCGCACTGATGAACTTGGAGGTTCTGGATAACGATCCAAAAACGAATCGAATACGCCTGCGATTGTCGGCAGATTCGATACCGCCCTTAGGCTACAAAGTGGTCACCTTCGGGCCCGGAAAACCCTACCGGCCAGACGTGCTGCTGCACGCGACTCCGATCTCGCTGGAGAACGAATTCGTCAAGCTAGCCGTCGATCCCAGCTCCGGTTGCATTACCAGTCTTGTGAGGAAGAATAAAGAGGGACTGATTGAAGCCTTTGCTTCTGCCGATCCCGGCGAAGGTGCGCCTGCAACGAATCAGGATGGAAAACCCTGCGGCAGTCTGTTGCAAGTCTTTGTGGATAAGCCCAAGCAGTGGGATGCCTGGAACATAGACGCCGATTTTGTCAAACAGCATACCGACCTGTTGCAGGCAGATGAAGTGACGCTCGCCGAGAACACTCCGCTCCGCGCGATTATTAGGGTAAAAAAGCACTACCAGGATTCGCAGTTCGTGCAGGACATCACGATGTATCCGGGTGTCGACCGCGTTGATGTGCACATGACGGTCGACTGGCATGAGAAGCACAAATTACTGAAAGTGGCTTTCCCGTTGAGCGTTCATAGC
>JBEKOS010000427.1:0-4291 GCA_049521535.1 Terriglobales bacterium
GCTCTCGAAGTGCACGGCCGGCCTTCTGATATTTCTCGTGGTCGGTAATGATCTCAGGCAGCCCCATCTGTACCGACAATTCGTCGTAGCGCTGCTCCATCTGTTCCAAACGATCGATCATGCGAAAACTCCTCGCCGCCCACTGCGTGGGGCAGACTCTTAATTGAAATTCAGGGTAGGGAAAAAGGCGCAGAACAGTATAGGCGGCGGGCGCCGCTAGAGGAGTGCCGGAATGGGCTGGTGCAGGATCACGACGATTACTATTCTACCGCAACTGGCGTTCACGCGCCTATTCGGTAAATCTGTTGGCGAAGGGTCCGCTGCATTGGAGTGCCGTCGGGCAACAAATCGTTTTCGAGAAGCTCCGTACCATCGGCAATTCTCTGGACATATGCGGCCATCGCCTGTTGGAGGGAGATTCCGACTGCCTCAGCCCTCTCCGCAGCACGTCGGCCGCTCTCTTCGTTCACAGTAATTTGGATTTCCATCCCGAGAGTATGCGCGAGTGCATCGTTGGTGTCAAATACGACCCAATCGAATGGCGGCGGGGTCATTCTACGCTTCAAAAGCACTCAATCTGATCGCAGGCATTCATCAGCGGCACCTGCAGTGTCGAATCATGCTGCGAGTCGGAATAAATCGTAATTGTCGCCGGCTTGTAGTCCTCCGGTTTCGCCGTCATGATGTTGGGCACAAACGTCTGCGGGTTCCGGTCGTAGAGCGGGAACCACGTGCTCTGCACCTCCACCATCACCGTATGCCCCGCCTTGAAGACGTGGTCCACATCGTGCAATGAATACTTGTACTCATGCACCGAACCCGCCCGCAGGGGCGTTGGCTTGTCGAACCCCTCCAGATAGCGCCCGCGGATAATCTCCTCGTTGGTCATAAGCTGGTAGCCGCGCATCTTGGGATCGGTCACGGTGTCATCGTCCGGATACTGATCGATCAGCTTCACCACAATGTCGTTGTCCGTGCCGCTCGTGGAGGCAAAGATATCGGCCACCACCTCGCCCGTAACCACCATGTCTTTCTTCAACACTGGCAGCGTCCAAACCGCCACGTCCTTGCTGGTATTGGCGCGGTCGGTCACAAATCGCTGGTCCTCCGTCATCCAGTTGAACCACTGTGAGCCCTCGGCGTAAGTCGGCTGGATCGGCCTATGCCGATAGGGCACCGGGTTAGCCGGATCGCTCACATACGTCGTCTTGGCCTGTGCGGTCGAGTCGCTCCAACTCAGCTTGCCGTCGCCCTGTAAATGCAGGCTGGTAACCTGCGCTTCCTTCGGCGGAAAGTGCGCATAATGCTTCCATGCATTTGAACCGGTCTGAAAGCTCGCCGTGTTTTCGAGCTCGAATCCACCTTTGTTTTCTCCCGGCGCATCCTTCAGAAAATGCGCAAAGAATTTCGCCTCAACCTGCGTGCGGTACTCCTTGCCAATCGGTTCGCCGTAGTCCAGGTTGCCCAGGTGCCGCGATGACGAACCCCAAGATCCATGCCGCCACGGGCCCAGCACCAGAAAGTTCATGTGGTTCGTGTCGTGCGGCTGCAGGCTCTCGTATTCGGTCTGCGGCCCATACATATCTTCCTGGTCGTAATACCCGCCCACGGTCAGCGTCGGCACCGCAACTTTGTTCAGCGAGTGCTCCACTCCGCGCGACGACCAGACGGAATCGTATGCCGGATGTTCGAGGAACAGCTTCCAGGTCGGCAGCATCTTCGACCCTGACTTTTTCACGTCCTCCGCAAAGTTGCCGCGCTCCAGGAAATAGTCGAATCCGTCGCGCGGTTTGCCATCCTTGTCCTTCCCGTAGTCGACGTCGGTCTGCTCCTTGCTGCTCTCCATCCCGTAGACGTAGTCATACCCATAGGTTTGCCGGAACGCGCCATTATGGAAGAAGTCATCGCCCATCCACACGTCGATCATCGGAGCCTGCGGCGAAATCGCCTTCACCGCCGGGTGCGGATCGATCCCCGCCATCATGGCCAGAAATCCAGGGTAGCTGGTTCCCACCACTCCCGCACGCCCGTTGTTGCCTTGCACGTTGGCCAGCAGCCACGCAACGGTGTCGTAGGTGTCGGTGCTCTCGTCAACAGCCTTTGGGTCCTTGTGGTCCGAAAGCGGCCTGCTCATAATGAACTCGCCTTCGCTCTTGAATCTTCCGCGAATATCGCCGCATACATAGATGTATCCGTCGCGCGCCAGTTCTGGGCGCCCGTCAAAGAACGACGCGCGGTTCGCCTTATCGCATCCATAGGGCGTGCGCTGGATAAGAAACGGCAGAGGCGCGCTGATGTCTCCCGGCTTCAGATACACAATGTGCAGCTTCACCCCATCGCGCATGGGAATCATCGCCTCGGCGCGCAGGTAGTCGTGAAAGATGTGATGGACGGGCTCGCCTGTGCGCTTATAAACCGCATCCGGCTCGGATGAATTAACAACCGTCGCACCGTGCCCAGCCGCATCCAGCGTGAATTTGTAGGTTGCCTTTGAATCGGGAATCCCGAACTCCGTGGCCGAAATCGGCTTCAGTTCCGTGGGCACCCGCCGCTCCGACTCCACCGTCAGTTTGCCGCTCGCCTGGTAAAAGCTGAGCGGCGTGTCCGGATCGGTCGCGTCGGTATACTCTCCGGCCAGGGCCTCGAGTTGCGCGGGAACAAGGCCGGCAGCCTGGGCCTGCGCCAGTGTCCTGGAATACGCTGCGGGAGCAAAGGGAAGCAGGCCTGCACACAGAAGGACAACAACAAAGCGATGGCGAATCAAGCGAAAGACCTCCACGGGCATCGGCGAAGCTATTAGGAATCCTAAATCAGCCATGGGCCGCCACTGCTCCGAGTCGAACGAACTCCGGGTGTCCCACCCTCGCGACGCCCTTGTTTTTGTCGCTAGAGCCTGCCCTGAGTGGTTATGGGCCTTCGGCCCACCGAAGGGGATGAAAATGATCCACTTAACCCTGTCATCCTGAGCGAAGCGTACTTCAGCGGAGTCGAAGGACCTGCTTTTCGGGTTAAGCGATCAAAGATTTTCGAGAGAGCGGAGTCGAAGGGGTGGGCCGGCAAAGATCTGGTTCCACCAGATGATAGAAACCCACCTTGTCGTCCGCATCGTCGTCCGTGCCCTAACTTCCATCGTCTATGTTTATGGGGCCGCCTGTTCGGCCCGAGGAGTCTCAATGAACGTCCGTATCTTGTCCACCGCCCTGTTCGGCCTGGCCCTTGGCGTAGCCGCTTCCGCCCAGGATGCCACCACCCCTCAGCCTCAGGGCCCGCCGCAGGCACAGGGGCAAGGCGGAGGCCAGCGTGGAAGTGGCCGCGGAGGCTTCGGTGGCGGCATGGGCCGCGGCATCGGCGGCACTGTAACTGAAGTGACCCCCGACCACTACACCGTCAAGACCGAAACCGGCGAGACATACACCATCCACTACAGCGTCAACACCCGCATCCTCAAGCAGGCGGCCGGACAGCGCGGCCCCGGCGGCGGAGCTGGAGGGCGTGTTGACGGGGGCGAGCGTGGTCAGGGCGGAGGCGGCGGCAACCCTCCCCAGGCCATCAAGCCCACGGACATCAAGGTTGGCGACGCCATCGCCGCCATGGGTGAAGTGGACGCGACGGCCAAGTCCGTAGGCGCGGTAGCAGTCTTCCAAATCGACCCCGAACGCGCCAAACAGATGCGTGAAATGCGCGAAAACTACGGCAAAACCTGGATCATGGGCAAGGTTACGGCGATCGACGGCGTGAAGGTCACCCTGATGGGCTCCATCGACAACACCGCCCACACGTTCGTAGCCGACGAAAACACCGCCTTCCGCAAGCGCCGTGACCCCATCACGCTAGCCGACATCCAGGTAGGTGACACCGTCCGCGCCGAGGGCGCAGTCAAGGATGGAAACTTCCTCGCGACCGCGGTGAACGCCATGGGCCAGCCACCTGAAGGCGCAACGACCGTCCCGCGCAGCGGCCCTCCGCCACAGTAGACCTTAAGCGCTACGCCGGTTTGGCGCCGACACGCCAGTTCGTTTCGGCCCCGGCGACCGCGCCCCTCGAAACTTCCCCATTGCCGACCATCCAGGCAGAACAAGGCTATTCTCCGAATAGAGCCAACCGGACCGGACACTAACGCTTCATTTTTCAAGGCTTCGGCGTCATTCAAGCCTGAAACTTACAACAACTACGATGTCAGAGACGATAGGGTCCGCCCCGCACATTGCAGGCTTGAATTTCCAGCCCTTGAGCGTTCGCAGGGTAGCGTCGTCCATGGATTGAGTTGCCCTTCCGATAAGTTGAATGTCGC
>JBEKOS010000428.1:0-4278 GCA_049521535.1 Terriglobales bacterium
TCGGCAATTCCATAACCATGGGGATCGTCAGTTCAGTGGATCGCCAGCCGGTGCCGGACATGCCGATGGTTTTTATCCAGACGGATGCGCCCATCAACCGGGGCAACAGCGGGGGCGCCTTGATCGACGTCGACGGATACCTCGTGGGAATCAACACCTTCATCCTTTCCTCCAGCGGTGGCAGTGAAGGCCTCGGTTTCGCTATTCCTGCGCGGGTCGTGAGCTTTGTCTACGAGCGGCTCAAAAAGTTCGGCCATGTCGATCGCAGCGAAGTCGGTGCCGCGGCCAAGTCGATTACGCCGCTGCTGGCCCAAGGCTTGCACTTGCCGGTGGCGAGCGGCGTAATCATCGCCGACGTGACCCCCGGCGGTCCGGCCGATGCTTCCGGAGTGATAATCGGAGACATTGTCGTCACCGTGGACGGCAAGCCGATTAACACGCTGCCTCAGTTGGAAAGCAGTCTATATCTCCACCCCACGGACCAGTTGATCACGATGGAAGTGCTGCGCGGCAGGGGCCACCTCACGCTGCATATTCCGTCGATCGCGAAGAGGCACGATGTTGACCGCATGGTGGACATGGTGGACCCGGACAAGAATCGCGTGCGGCGCCTGGGCGTGCTGGGCATGGACGTGGATGACCGCGTGCTGAAAATTATCCCGGGCCTGCGAATTTCGTCGGGCGTGCTGGTAGTGGCCGCATTGCCTTCGGGGCGTATCCTCGACGTGGGCCTGGCGCCCGGAGACGTAATTCATGCGGTGAATGGCAAGCAGGTCCAGCATCTGGAAGATTTGCGTAAGGAACTGGAAGCGTTCCCATCAGGCGCTGCGGTTGTATTGCAGATTGAACGCGCCGGCGGAATGGATTACCTTCCCTTCGAGATGTACTGACGTTGTCGCGCCGTTCGAGCGCGGTCTCCAGTCCCAACGGCCGAAGGTTGTCGTTGCTTCTATTGTGCGTCGGATCTTGGCGCTGACGGTGCTGCCGGCTGTGTCCTGGCTGGTGCGGCGGCCTTCGGCATTTGGACTCCCATCTCTGCTCCCAGATCAGCCTGCGCTGCGTGAAGCTTGGCCATGGCCTTCTCCAAATTCTGCGCGGCTGCTTCTTTTTTGGAGTTGCCTGCATTGGAAGATTGCAGTTGCTTGGCCAGCGCCTCCCAATCGGAACCGACGCCGGTATCCGCTTTGCGGAGGTCCTTGATCGGTTTCTTCAGGCCGGAATTCTGAGCGTCCGACAGGCTCGCCAGGAATTTGGAGTTGGACTGCCTTGCCTTCTTGACCAGGGATTCCAGACCGCCAGAATCGACGTCGAAGCTTCCGGTTACAAGTCCGGCCTCGGCGTTGCGAATCGCCGCCATTGCAGCTTCACTATCCTTCAACATCGCAAGGCACTGGGTTGCCTGTTCCGGCGTGGCCTGGAGGGCAATCGCCTGCTTGAGGCCGCCGGGATCGTTTTCGCCAGCAGCAGTCGTGGCGCCTGCCGGCTGTCCGCCGGCGCCTCCGCGACCGCCGCGCTGGGCTGCCGCCGGGGAACAGCATGAAATGCTAATCGCCAGAACGATGGCCAAAAAACGCTTCATAAAGGAGTCCGCGGACAACAGTCAATTCCTGTCGACGCCGCCCGTCTACATTTTACTTGGCATGAAAGGTGGTGAGGCACTTTGGAAAAGGAAGCGAGCCGGGCGCACTCTATCCCCCAACAGGCGCAAGAACGGCGCTCGTTGGGGACCCCGATGGCGTCGCAAAGTTCGCAATGCTCCGCGCGGCTCGCCCAGATCCCTTGCTGCGCAAAAGTACGCTTCCTCATGATGACAATTCAAACTGACCCGCTACCCCGTGAAACGATGCTGGCATACCTATTTCTTATCGCATATAATTCCGTACCCAGATGGGGTATTGGCCGCGCGAGTGGTACCTGACAGTGGCTGCTCTCGAACGTTTCAGTTTTGTGCGGCGAGGCTAGCGGGGCTAATTCGATCGCAATAAGTCCCGGCCATATATTGGCCAGTCAGGATACCCGCCGAGGGAGGCTCGACTCATGCTGTATCTCACCCGAGTTAGCCGATACGCAATCTGGTCTGCAACGGCTACGTTAGTGCTGGCGGTGTCTGCGCTGGCCCAGACTCGTGAATCCTCAACGGTCCCAATCATCATCACGGTCGCCGGCTGCTGCGAGCCAAATGGCGGCGCCGGATATGGCGGTGACGGTGGTCCGGCCACCAGCGCGTACTTAAATGAACTTTTTGGCGTAGCTCTGGACGCTGCCGGTAATCTTTACATCGCAGATTATCAGAACGACATCATTCGCAAGGTAACGGCATCCACGGGCATTATTACAACCGTAGCCGGAATGCCTGGAGTTTACGCCTATGGCGGCGATGGCGGCCCGGCGACACAAGCCAGTATGGAACTTCCCCAGGGGCTCGCGGTGGATTCGGCGGGCAACATCTATATCGCGGATAACAACGACTGCCTCATCCGCAAAGTGACCGCGTCCACGGGCATCATTACCACCGTGGCCGGCAACACAACGGGCGCCGGATTGGATACCCATAAAAATTGTAAATACGGCGGTGACGGCGGCCCGGCCACCAGCGCGTATTTGCAGTTGCCCGGAGGGGTTGCCGTCGATTCGGCCGGCAACATCTACATTGTCGACAACTCCAACGAACGCATCCGCAAGGTGACCGTGGCGACGGGAATAATCACGACAGCGGCGGGGACCGGGACCGGGGGCTACAGTGGCGACGGCGGACCTGCAACCAGTGCCGAGATTTTACCAATTGGGGTTGCTGTCGGCTCGGCGGGCAATTTCTATATTGCGGACGGATCCAACCGCATCCGCAAGGTGACCGTGGCGACAGGCATCATCAATACGGTTGCGGGTAATGGGACTGCGGGCTACAGCGGCGACGGCGGACCCGCGACTGGCGCCGAGATGGATAGTCCCCAAGGGGTCACGTTGGACTCGGCGGGCGACATCTTCATTGGGGACAGGTACAACTCACTTGTCCGAAAGGTGACCACTGCGACCGGCATTATCACCACAGTAGCGGGCGACTATGCGCTCGGCCCGGGCTACACTGGCGACGGCGGTCCGGCAACCAGCGCACAGATGAAGGCCACTATCGGTGTTGCCGTAGATCCGGCGGGCGACATCTTCATTGCAGACCACGGCAACAATGTCGTCCGCACAGTAACGGGGATCAACGCCGCCACAACTACGACTCTTATCTCGTCGGGCAATCCATCCGGCCTGCTGGAGAGTGTGACGTTTACGGCGACCGTAAGTCCTTCGGGAACTCCCAACCCGACGGGAACCGTTACCTTCTCCGCGAACGGCAGCTTCATTGCCGGGTGCCTGTCGGTAACGCTTTCTGCCTCTCTTACTGCGACCTGTTCGACTTCTGCTTTGCCGTCGGGCATGAATGCGATTGTGGCGGCATATTCGGGCAACCTCGGCTACTATGAGGGCAGCTTCGGCACATTGACACAAGTCGTCCTCCCAGCCACGGCCACAACGGTTGCTTCGAGCCTGAATCCTTCCACTTCAGGCAATTCGGTAACGCTCACTGCCACGATCTCGCCGGCAGGATCTCCTAACCCATCGGGAACAGTGGACTTTACCTCGCTTGGAGCTGCCATCAGCGGCTGCTCGTCCATCGCTCTATCCTCCTCTCTTGCGGCCACCTGCACTACCTCCGCACTGCCGGTGGGAACCGATGCGATCGTGGCGAGTTACTCCGGGGACAGCAATTACGCGGGCAGCAGCGGCACGTTATCGCAATTGGTCAACCCGATTCCGACGCCAGTGCAATTCTTCTCGGTCACCCCGTGCCGGATCGTCGATACGCGTGGCGCCGACGGTCCCTTCGGCGGTCCGGAACTTGCGGCGGGCGAGACCCGCAGTTTCACGATTCCCTCGGGCCCATGCGCCGGCATCCCCAGCACCGCCTTGGCCTATTCGCTTAACGTCACCGTCGTTCCGCCCGCGCCCCTTGGCTACCTGACAATCTGGCCGGCAGCGGAAGGGCAACCCTCGGTTTCTACCCTGAACTCACTCGACGGCCGCGTCAAAGCAAATGCCGCAATCGTGCCGGCAGGAGCCTCAGGAGCGGTGAGCGTGTACGCCAACAACGCCACCAATGTGTTGTTGGACATCAACGGGTACTTTGCAACCAGCGGCAGTTCCAGCCTGGAGTTCTATCCGCTGACGCCGTGCCGGGTGGCGGACACGCGCAAGGCCGATGGACCGCTGGGAGGGCCCGAACTGGTGGCT
>JBEKOS010000429.1:0-4927 GCA_049521535.1 Terriglobales bacterium
TGTCAGGATTCGGATTGCGGCGATACCAGAAATTCTCGATAAAATTATCGCGTTCCTCGTCGTTGGAGAGTTGTTTGAACGTCTGCTTCTCTTCGTCGGTGATGATATAAACCACGTCCTCATCTAACCATTTCTTATAAGTTGAGCCGACTTCCTTCTTGAAGTTCTTGGCATGCTCCTTCTTTTCTTCTTCGGAAATGGGACGCTTTAGAGGATCCTGGTTCTGGCCTGCAGTATTCTGGCTGTTCTGCGTGGCTGGACCGGCGTCCTTGCCAGGCGAGGTCGATGAGGGACTGGGTGCCGCAGTCTGACCTGGGGCGATCAGCGAGATTCCGACCAACAATCCTGACGAAAAACGGAGAAGTCCTTGGACACTACGACACCACATCTACCAACCTGCCTTTGCCAATACTCGACTGCTTATATTGTAGGTTTCCGCGCAATGCAAGGCAAGAAACCCTCAAGGAATAGCTGCCCCTGCAAATTCAGATTCGTTTTGCCCGTTGCGGGATGCCAGAAAGCCAGGCTGCTCATTCCTGCATGGTAGGAGAAAGGACTTGCCTCTGAGAGGCACTGGGAATCGCAAGTATAATGTTGAGGTCTGCACAATTTCGTAAAGAATGGGGATTTTTCGGCAAGTCCGGTAATGCCGAAAGTCTGTTTCCACCGTCCATATACTGCATCGTTCACTGATCAGACCGGGTTTTGTGGAACTTTGGAGCTCGTTTGGGCGTAATCAAGGTCAGGATACGCCAAACTTGAGAACAGATGAAAAGCTGGAAAAAAATACTTATCGGCGTAATCGTAGTAGTATTGCTGGCCGCAATTCTTGGCTTCACGATCGTACAAAGCCGCGCTAACGTGGTTGCAGTGCAAACTGGACTCGCCAAACGGCAGGATATTCTCTCGATTGTGAGTGCCTCCGGCGAGATTAAGCCGAAGCAATATGTAAACGTCGGCGCCAATTCATTCGGAAAAATCACAAAGCTCTACGTAAGAGAGGGCGATCACGTTAAAAAAGGCGACATGCTGGCACAGATCGAGAATGTCCAGCCTACCGCTGACGTGGACGCAAACCGAGCCTCGCTGGAAGCGGCGCGCACAGATGCGGAAGCCGCTGACGCTGCATTGAAGACAGCTCAGGCCGACTTGGTGCGCGCCCAATCGGACGCTGAACACGCCAAATTGGACTTCGATCGCGCCCAGGGTCTGTACCAGGCGTCACTCATTGCGAAGCAGGACTTCGATAGCAAGAAAGTGGCGTTGGACGATGCCAACGCCGGGGTGACCCAGGCGCAATCGAGAATCGTTCAGGCCAAAGCGCAGTATGATTCCGCAAAGAGACGTATCAACCAGAATGCTGCCACGCTTACCCATGCCAGCGATGTATTGAGCAAGACCGAGAACCGCGCTCCGTTTGATGGAACCGTGACTAACCTGCCGGTGCGTGAAGGAGAGACCGTCGTAGTCGGCATTCAAAACGCCCTCGGCAGTACGCTGATGACTCTTGCCGATATGTCCATCATCACCGCCGAGGTTCAGGTTGACGAAACCGACATTGTGAACGTTAAAATCGGGCAGTCGGCGGAGGTCAGCATCGATGCCATTCCTAAGAAGACGTTTAAGGGCGTGGTTACCGAAATTGGAGAGAATGCTCTGCTTCGCTCTACTGGAGTCGCCAGTTCCCAATCCACGGCAGGCAGCCAGGAGGCCAAAGACTTCAAGGTCGTGGTTACGCTGCAGGATCCGCCGGACAATCTTCGGCCGGGCTTGTCATGTACCGCCAAGATCACCACGGCAAGCCGGCAGAACACGCTGTCCATTCCTATTCAGTCGTTGACCATCCGCGAACGGAAGGATCTTGAACAGCATAAACCCGGCGACAAGACTGCAGCCAAAGCAACGGCGCCAAGTACCGCATCCGCCGCTGAAACCGCCAAGGACAAAGAGGAATTGCAGGGAGTATTTGTTCTGCATAGCGGCAAGGCGGATTTTGTTCAGGTGGACACGGGAATCTCCGGGGCCACTGACATTGAAGTAACCAAAGGCATAAAAGAAGGTGATGAGATCGTCACCGGCAGTTATAAGGTGCTGCGTAGCTTGCGCAACGGCGCCAGCGTAAAAGTTGATAATTCTGCGCCCAAGAAGGAAGACAGCAGCAGTTAATTGGGCAGTCGGGAAATTGGGATTTAGGTCCGCGCGGCCTTGGTTTAATTGTTCAATTGCTAGATTACGCAAACAACAGATTTTAAGGAGATCCGATGGCCACGCAAGTTGCGGAGCAAACCGAAACCTTGACGGCCCCACCGGAGGGCTGCGTAATCTGCACGGAGAATCTGTGGAAGACCTACGATATGGGGTCGGAACAGCAGGTCCAGGCATTGCGGGGTGTCGATCTGCGCATTCAGCGCAATGAGTATGTCGCCATCATGGGGCCTTCCGGGTCGGGCAAGTCAACTCTGATGAATCTGATAGGCTGCCTGGATACGCCCAGCAAGGGCCATTACTGGCTCAACCATCAGCTTGTGAGCGAACTGGACGACGATGAACTGGCACGTATCCGCAACAAGGAAATCGGTTTTGTCTTCCAGACCTTTAACCTGCTGGCCCGGGCCTCGGCCCTGCACAACGTGGAATTGCCCCTTATTTACGCAGGTATTCCCTCCGAAGAACGCCTTGAACGGGCTCGGAAAGTTTTGGAATCGGTGGGGATGGGGAGTCGCGTACAGCACAAGCCGAATGAACTATCCGGCGGACAACGACAGCGGGTTGCCATCGCGCGCGCTCTGGTCAATCATCCCTCCATCATCCTCGCCGATGAACCCACCGGCAACCTGGACTCGCAAACCGGCAACGAGATCATGGCGCTATTCGACAATTTGCACGATCAGGGAAATACCATCGTGTTGGTGACCCACGAGCATGACATCGCCGAATACGCCCACCGTACGGTAATGCTCAAAGACGGAGTTATTGCCGGCGACACGAGAAAGCAATAGTCCCAGCGGGAACTGGCGGTTTGCTGCCTTTGACCGTCTATATCCAGGGCAAAGACGGCGACGTCCTGCGAATGTTTCGTTTGAATCCAGCCTCGTGCAAGTCTAATCTTGTTGCTCATGCCGCTTAGCATGGCACAGGAACACCGGGACATCCTCATGCAACCCCCGCCCAAGCGTCCGCCCCGGCTGACAGCGCGCCTGATCGGCATCCACACGTCGGTAGCCGGCGGCGTAGAGAACGCGGCTGACCGAGCCTACCGTCTCGGCTGTAACACCTTTCAGATTTTTTCATCCAGTCCACGTCAATGGAAGCCCTATTCGCTTTCACCGTCGCAGTGCAAGGTGATGACTGCCCTGCGTGGCAGATACAACTTGCGACCACTGGTAATCCACGCTAACTACCTCATTAACCTTGCCGGCATCAATGCTGGGTTTTACCGGCAGTCCATTGGTGCTTTTCGGCAGGAATTGCTACGCGCCATGGCGTTGGGTGCGGAGTATCTGGTGCTGCACCCGGGATCGTTCCGGGGTGACACGCGCGAAAATGGACTGCATCGCCTCGTGGCGGGAATTGCCGAAGCGGCGGCCGGGCTTGATTTGGCCAGGTCGGGTCTGAGTATTTTGATCGAGAATACGGCTGGCGCTGAGTCCTCACTGGGCGGACGATGTGAACAGGTGGCAGAAATCATTGAGCGCCTGCGCGCCGTCACTCCCGCTGCCGCTTGTATCGATACCTGTCACCTTCACGTAGCTGGTTACGACATCGTCAGCAAGGCCGGGTATGACTCTACCTTGCGTAACCTTGAAGAGACCATCGGCACAAACAATGTACGCGTCTGGCATTGTAATGATGCCAAGGCCGCCCTTGGTTCTCACCTCGACCGGCACCAGCACATCGGCCAGGGCACCATCGGACTTGCTCCTTTTCGCAGGCTGTTAAATGACCCGCGCCTGGCTCATGCCGCATTCATTGCCGAAACCCCAATCGATCAGCCCGGCGACGATGTTCGGAATATCAGGACGCTTAAGTCGCTCGTAAAGACTCCAAAACGGCGCCGCGAGCATCGCGCTTCTTAACGGGGTGAATCGGGATGAATGGTCATTTCCTACGCCATCCCGAATTCGTCAAATTTCAACAACCGCTCGCGCTGCATACTTTGAGACTAACCGGCGCTGTGCCCGCTGTGGCGCCAGGAGCCGAGGCGGTCACGCTAACCGCATACGTCTTGCTTCGCACGCCCACCACGCCGCCCCACCCAGCTCACTGCCAACAAGACCAACACCCCCAGCAGCATCCAATCCGCCTTCCGCAGCCGCCGCATCTTTATCTTGCGCGTTCTTCCCGGCAGCACCAGCAATCCCGGCAGCAGCATGGCTATGATTGCCCAAGACGTGTCCATTGGCTTCCGCATTTGGGCATCGGCCGTGGTCGTACTGATCGTCATGGTTACACTTGCCGGCAGACTAGCACCGCTTACCGAGGACGGCGAGAATGTACAACTCGCATCCGAAGGCAGACCCGAGCAGGCGAAGGTAACCGATGACGTCAACGTCCCGGTTGTACTCACAGTGAGTTTCACCGTTCCGTCCTGTCCACCCACGACGCTGAGCGAGGTGGGACTGGCAGTAAGATCAAGCTGCGGCGTGGTGGTCGCGGCGTTGACCACCTGCGCCAGAGCCGCGCTAGTGCTGCCCAGGTTGTTACTGTCTCCCGAGTACGTGGCCACAATCGAGTACGTGCCCACCGCCGAGAACGTAGTCGTGCAGGCGGCCTGGCTGGAAGCCACGGAAACCGCTCCGCAGCCGCTAATCGTGGCACCGTTGGAGGTAAAACCCACCGTCCCGGTCGGCGTCCCCGGACTAATGGTTGCCGTTAACGCGACCGACTGGTCAACCGTAGAGGGATTCAAACTTGAAGCCAATACTGT
>JBEKOS010000430.1:0-8209 GCA_049521535.1 Terriglobales bacterium
AAGCCTGAGTCTCACTGCGTTCTATTGCGGCGACAGCGGCCACACCCCCAGCACCTCGCCGGCAGTCTCTCAGGTGGTGTATCAGGACGCAACCACCACCGCGCTTTCTTCCAGCACGAATCCGGCGCTCAGCGGCCAATCCATTACCTTTACCGCGATCATTGGCAACGCAACCTCGCCGACGGGCACGGCCGGTTTCACCGCCGCCGGCTCCGCGATCGCAGGGTGCAGCGCAATCGCAGTAAGCTCGGCTGCGGCGGCTTGCACGACTTCGTTTGCGTCCGGCGGCACATATGCGATCGTGGCTGCTTATTCCGGTGACAGTAACAACACTGGCAGCACCAGCAACACCGTTTCGCAGGTGGTCAATTGCCCCACTTGTAATTTCACCCTGGTTGCCGAGCCGCGAACCGTTTACGTCGTCCGGGCCAACAGCGGCACTTCCACCGTCACTACCAACGCGGTGAGCTATTTCAACTCGGCCATTGCCTTGTCCGCCTCGGGGCAACCGGCCGGGGTTACGGTTGGATTCAATCCGGCGTCGATTCCGGCGCCGGGAAACGGCACCTCGACCATGACGTTCGCGGTGCCCGGCGCCACCGCCACCGGAACTTATCCAATCACCCTGACGGCAACGGGCGGCGGAATCACGAACACTGACGCCATGAGCCTGGTAGTGCTATCGACACAAATCAGCACGACCACCGTGGTTACCTCTGCCCCCAACCCCTCGACCGGCGGCCAGACAGTCACGTTTACCGCCACCGTGAGTGCCTCCGAGGGCGGGATTCCCACTGGAACGGTGACCATCTACGACGGCTCGGCCTCGATCGGCACCCTGGACCTGACCGGCGGCGTAGTCGAGCTTAAATACTCGGCCCTGCTTGCCGGCACGCATAGCATCACGGCCACTTACCACGGTTCGGCGCTCGACGCGGTCAGCACCTCGGCGCCGATTTCGCAGGTGGTGAATCTGGATACCACAACCACCGCCTTAACCACCTCGCCCAACCCGTCCGCGCCGGGCGCGAGCGTGACATTGACCGCCGTGGTCACGCCCGGCAACGGAGTGGCAGCCGCGGGCACGGTGTCGTTCCTTAGCGGCAGCACGTTGCTCGCCAATGTCAACTTCTCCGCCGGGGTGGCTACGTTGAGCCATACGTTCGCGATGGGGACGTATAGCCTGTCGGCCAAATTCGACGGTACAAACCTTAAAGGCCCCAGCACGTCGAACATTGTCACGCAGGCGGTAACTGTGGCCTCGGCCATCACGCTGACTTCAAGTCTTAATCCCTCCACCAGCGGAGAGGCGGTAACACTGACGGCGACAGTAACGCCCGCGGGACCACCGACGCCAACCGGCACGGTAGCCTTTACCTCGAATGGTGCTGGCATACCTGGCTGTGCCGCGGTGACTCTAACTGCGTCCCTAACCGTAGCCTGCACGACGACCGCGTTGGCGGCGGGAACCGACACCGCCCTGGCGGCCTACTCCGGTGACTCCAATTACCGGACGAGCAGCAGCGCCAGCTTACCGCAGGTAGTAAACAAAGCGGCAGCCGCTACCGCTCTCGTGTCCAGTGCGAACCCATCCACCTTGGGCCAGTCGATTACGTTTACCGCATCTGTAGCCGGCGACGCTCCCACCGGGACTGTGGCCTTCACGTCGAACGGTACTACCTTAAGTGGCTGCTCAGCCGTAGCGCTCACATCGGGTTCGGCCAAGTGCAGCACTTCCGCGCTGGCCGTCGGGACCCAGTCGATCGTGGCAACTTACTCCGGGGACTCCAACAATACCGGCGTTAGCAGTACGGCACTATCTCAGGTGGTGAACGAGGCGGTCACGGTGACGGCGCTGGTCTCCAGCCTGAACCCGTCGACAGGCGGGCAGACGGTTACGTTCACTGCTAAGGTCACGGCCTCTGGCGGCGGGACGCCCACGGGATCGGTGACTTTTTACAACGGCACGGCCTCGATTGGCGTGCTTGACTTGAGCGGCGGAGCCGCGGCGCTCAAAGATGCCAGCCTGACGGCGGGAACGCACAGCATTACGGCCACTTATGCCGGTTCGTCGACGGATGCATCCAGCACGTCGGCGGCGGTTTCGCAGGTGGTGAACTATGACACCACGAACACGGCGTTAACCACCTCGCCGAACCCGTCGACATCGGGAGCGACCGTGGCTCTGACTGCGACGGTGACTCCGGGCAACGACGTGGCGGCGACTGGGACGGTATCGTTCTACAGCGGGAGCACCCTTCTCGGCAACGAAGCTTTGACGGGCGGCGTGGCGACGCTGAGTCACGCGTTCACGACCGGGACGTACAGCCTGACAGCCAAGTACGACGGATCGTATTACAAGAACGGCAGCACATCGAACGTCGTGACGCAGACGGTGAATCCGTAGAAGCGAGTAGCTGGTAGCTAGTAGTTAGCAGCTAGTGCGGTGGTGAAGATTCTCTTCGCCACCGCTTGTTCTTTGTCACACGGAATGCCGGTGCGTGGCCGCGATCACCATTACTTTGCCGGGACTGTGGCCGTGCACCCATTGATCAGGTTGTTGCTACCCCAAACGATGATGCGGAATTCCTGGGCCGCGGCATCGGCACTCACGGGTCCGCACGAGCCCTTGGCCTCGCCGCGATTCCAGGGCGCACTACAGGGCGGATTGGGAAGCTGGACGCCCTGCATTTCTCTCTCGCCAGTGCCGGGTTTGACCGACCAGTTCAGCGTGTACTGGCCTTTCTTGCCCGGAACCGGCACCGCGGTAAACGTGCAGGTCGGGGGCGACTGGCCCTTCGGAGGTAGCGTGACCTTGCAATACCTCATGCCAAACTGGTCGGTTTTGACTGACATGATGCCGAGCCCGCCAAGGTCGGCTGCCGTTGCCCCGCTGCAGGAGCCCTCCGTCTGCCCGGCCGCAGGCGCCTTGCACGGAGGCGGAAGGGAAACGGTTTCGCCCGCGTCTGGATTCACGACCTTCCATTGCAGGGTGAATTTGTCCGGCGTTATCTTGTTGTTCGCGCCCACTACCGGCGTGGGCTCGGCATAGATAAAGCAGTTAGGCAGTGCCACCGGCTCCTTAGTGCTGCAAGAACTCTGGGTGCCGCCTTCTCCCGTGACCGTCAACGACCACCGGTTTGCCTCCTCGTCGCCGCGGCCATGCTTGCCATCGTAGGTCAAGCCCTTCCCGACCGGAATGGAGACCGGCCACTTCCTTTTGAGCTCGAAGGAATTGTAGAGACCCTGGAGCTGGGCGCACACCGCGTTTTCCGTGGAGTAATTCAACTTGTAAGTGTAGTCATCACTGCTCGCCGGGTCCGTCTTTGCACCCGCGAAGGCAATGCTGCAGCTCGGATCAGGCGGCGTCTTGAGCGTGCACATCCCGTCCTTCGGCGGCACGGTGTTGGGTTTGCAGTTGGGGGTGAATTCATACCTGGTTGCCCCGGAGACCGGAGCGCGGTCGCCGTCGGAACCTACGGTGTAAGTGGCCAGGGTCTTGTCGCCCTTGGTGATGGTGTTGACCCCGATGGCCGTGAGCTTATTTCCCTTGGGCTCGGTGTTCGTACTGGTCCACTTAACTTTGTAGCCTTTGGTTTCACACTTGTCTGCCGGCACCTCGAAATCGAGCGTACACTCGCAATTCGCCTTGGCCGGGGGCGGCGCCTTCACATCCGCCATGCAGACCACGGTTGATCCGTCCACGCCGGTCACCTTCAGCATGTAAGCCTCGGCTTTCTCGCCCGGAGTCAGCTTGCGCGCCGGGGCGGAGCCGCTAAGCGGCTCGGCGCCGAAACCCGGCTCCAGATCTGCCGCAGTGGCGTTCGCCGTTTTCCAGACGAGAGTGTCGGGCGCGCCGGCTGCGCCGGGCACTTCGGTCAGAGTGCACTCCGGCGGCGGTGGCGCCTTGGTGGTGCCGCAGGTGCCTCGCAGATAGCACACCAGATCACCTGCGGCAGCACCCACAGGAATTAGCCCCCAGGGCCATATTGGCGCCGGCGAAGTCGGCGTCATCGATGATCCCACCGAGCCCAGTTCGAGCGCGACAATCACCCCCGCCGTGCCTGCCGCCGCCGGCAGCGTGCATGCTGTACTCGTGCTCGTATCTTGCGGCCCCGGTAACGCGGTGTCACTTATTTGGTCGCCGACACGGTGAAACCGCAAGGCTTCGCCTTTGGAAGCCTGGCGGTTTTCTCCCTGGCCCTCCACTCGCACGGTGCCTTCCACCGCGGCCACCGTGAGAAACCGGTCGCCGGCATTAATCTCCGCCTGCGTGTTCCCACCGGCCATCGGGAATATCGAAACCTCGCCCGACCGGACGAGCAATCCTCCGCCATGTTCCGGATGCAGGAACCGCAGGTCGCCGTGATCAAGAATGGCGTGCGTTACCTCGCCGCTAAGTTCAAACGAGGCCACCGTGTCCTTGCCGAAGGAGAGCCGGTTTCCCTGGCTGAGCATCACCTCGGCAGCGCCGTCTTTTACTTCCAGCTTCTCGCCGCTGAAGACGGTTTGCGAAGGCAATACCGGTCGCCCGTCAAGCGTGGCATCGCGGCTGAGAACCACCATGCCGAGGGCCGCGCCATGGGTGCTGCCGGGCTTCGCGGCGTCCGTCGCACTGGAGCCTGCGACCAAAGGTAGGGCACACAAGAAGCAGGAAATCAGGCATACGGTTCCTGCAGCGAACCGGGCAAGCGGGCTTATCCCTCTGGCCATCCGAACCCCCACAATAATTTAGGCAGTATATCGCCAAAATCAAGTAGTTTAAAAAATTATTTTGGCGGGTGAAGAAAGCTCGAGGTAGCGATTGACTTCCGCCTTCCTCCCGATGGTTCTGCCTGATTTTTTCTGGAAGCTGCCTGCGCTTATGAGATAATTCTTACCATCTTCGCGCACGACCAGGACTGGCCCATCCGTACCGGCTGATCCTTGTCTCGAATGTTGTAGACGAAAGGATCAACCATGCTAAATGCAAATCTCCGCCGTTCCCTGTTTGTTACCGTTAACCTCTCTTTGCTCGCGTTAGCCGTCGCGGTTCCTGTCATCGCGCACGCGCAGGCCAACGAAACCTTGCTCTACAGCTTCTGTTCGGTCGGAGGCAGTAGTTGTACCGACGGCGGGGACCCGTACTCCGCGGGCGTGATCTTCGACTCACACGGAAACCTCTACGGCACCACCTCAAGCGGCGGTGCGGGCTGGGGCACGGTATTTGAGTTGAGCCCGCCCAGCGGCGGCACCGGCCCGTGGACCGAGACCGTACTTTACAACTTCTGTTCGGTCCTCCCCGACTGTACCGACGGCGCTGAGCCCAGTGCCGGCCTCGTTTTCGACTCCAAGGGTAACCTCTACGGCACGACTTCCTATGGTGGCGCGATCAACTTCAATGATGGAGTGGTGTTTGAGTTGAGTCCGCCTAGCGGCGGCACCGGCCCGTGGACCGAGACCGTGCTGCACAGCTTCTGTACACTAAGCGAGTGTGCCGACGGAGTGAAGGCAGAGGGCGGCCTTGTCCTGGACTCCGAGGGCAATCTCTACGGCACCACAACCCTTGGCGGTCTCGCCACGTGTACATATGACGCAGAATTTCCTGGCTGTGGTGTTGTATATGAGTTGAGTCCTCCCAGCGGCGGCACCGGGCCCTGGACAGAGACCCTGCTCTGGACCTTCGGCAGCGGCTCCGATGGCGCTCAATCATACGGGCGCCTGATGTTCGACTCTCAGGGGAATCTCTACGGCACCACCTACAGCGGCGGCATGAACAATGGTGGCACGGTATTCGAGATGAGCCCGCCTGGCGGCGGCACCGGCCCGTGGACGGAAGCCGTGCTCTACAGCTTCTGTTACGGCAGTAGCTGCACCAACGGCTGGGGCCCTCAGGCCGGGCTGATCTTCGACTCCAAGGGCAATCTCTACGGCACCACCCCGTATGGCGGCATCCCTTCTTGCGGCGACGGTTGCGGTACGGCATTTGAACTGAGCCCCCCCGGCGGCGGCACCGGGCCTTGGACGGAAAACGTCCTCTGGAGCTTCGACGCCGGCAGCCAAGGCAAATACGAAGGACTAACTCCATATGCAGGCCTGATTCTTGACTCTCGCGGGAACCTTTACGGCGCGACCGCGGCTGGCGGCAACTACTCTGGCTCCCTCTCAAGCTACGGTGTGGTCTTTGAGCTTACGGCATGTGCTTATCCCGCCGTCAGCCTGATCTCCAGCCAAAATCCATCCACCGGAGGCCAGACGGTCGGTTTCACCGCCACCGTGAGTCCGGCGCCCACTTACACGCTCGGCCTGGGATCGATATCGTTCAAGGCCAACGGCGTCGTCATCGGCACAGAGGGCCTTCTCACCGCCGATGACGGCGTGGCCACATTGAATTATTCCAACCTGGCTGCGAGTGGCAGTCCGTACAGCATGGTAGCCACCTACAACCCGTTCCCTGGCAGTTCGCAGTGCGGCAACACCTCGGCGGCGCTCTCGCAAACGGTGAGCGCGGAGCCCACGACGACCGGCCTCGGCGTCAACAATACCTCGCCCACCTTCGGGCAGTCGGTCATGCTGACCGCTACGGTCTCCTCCACCAACGGCGCCACGCCACCCGGCACCGTGTCCTTCAAGAACGGCACCGCGCTGCTGGGCAACGTCGCCTTGAAAGCCTCCGGAGCTGGACAATCGCAGGCAGTGCTGAATGTCACGACCCTGCCGGTGGGTTCTAACTCGATCACCGCCACCTACGACGGCTCGAACCTGATGCAGACCAGTACGTCCAATTCCTCTACCGTAACGGTGAGCCAGGCGAGTACAACCACGGCTGTGACCGCCTCACCGGTATCGCCCTCCACGGGAGCCGAGACGGTCACCTTTACCGCCACCGTGACCCCGGCATTCGGTGGGGGCGTGACCGGCGAGGTGACCTTTCTGAATGGCAGCACCTCGATCGGCATCGTCGCCGTAAACACTGCGGGCGTGGCCAAGCTGAACTATGCGGCGCTGACGCCGGGCAGCGCGCACAACATCACCGCCGTTTATGCCGGCTCGACCAACCTTACCACCAGTACCTCGCCGATCCTGCCCTATACGGTGAACGCCGACACCACAACGACAAGCTTGACGAACTCGCCAAGCACCTCGTCGGCCACGCAACCGGTCACGCTGACCGCGACGGTGACGCCAGGGAACGGGGTGGCAGCGACGGGCACGGTATCGTTCTTTGGCAGTACCACGGCGCCGTACAACATTCTGCTGGGGAACGCCACGCTGTCCGGGGGAGTGGCGACGCTTACGCACACGTTCACCAAGGCGGGGAGTTACATGCTGTACGCCGTTTACGACGGATCAGTGTACAAGAGCAGCAGCCCCTCGACCACGTTGACGCAGACAGTGAAGTAAGTATCCCCCGGCAGAGCCGGGGGCTTTAGGTTGTGAGCCGCTCGAAGCGGCTATGGCGGGGTCGCTAACGCGGCCCCGCGATTCTGGAGCCACCTCGCGGTGGCTACCGCCAAAGATTCGGCTGATCCAAACGCTTGTCCTCTTCCTCCTGCTTCCGAATGTAGTCTCGAACGGCGCGTTCGTCCCGACCTACGTCGACACATAGTATCCCCGAGCCCAGAAATGCTGCCCGACGAAATTCCGCTTCCGCTCTCCGTATACCCGCGCCAACTGAATGGCGCTCTTCCCCTTGATGATCCCGATCACCTGCGATACCGCATACTTCGGCGGCATCGCGATCAACATGTGCACCTGGTCGGGCAGTAGATGTCCTTCCTCGATCCGGCTTTCTTTCTGTTCGGCCAACTTGCGGAACAGCTCTCCCAAATGCCGTCGCAATTCCACATAAATCGTCCTTCTTCCTTCTTCGGCACTTGGGTATGAAAATTACGTGATCCTTGCACTCCCATTCGTATGACTTAGGCTTTCTCCATCATCCATCGTGAAATTCCCTTTCGTGTGCTTGGCGGCTCACGCTTGGGAGTTTCCTCGATGGACTCCAGGGTTTGTCAAACTCCGACTGCCTCCCCGGCACAGCCGGGGGGTCTCTCCTCGCGACTAGAAGGAGTAGCCAGCAGTCACTTGCTCGTAGCTAGGGCGGTGAAGAGGAGGTTCTTCGCCACCGCATTTTTATCGGCAGCGCTCCGAGGATGTCGCCGTCCGGGCCGTTCGCACGACAGCCGGCCAGCAGCCGGTGCTACACAAACCGCCGGCGTTTGCGGTGTAG
>JBEKOS010000431.1:0-4236 GCA_049521535.1 Terriglobales bacterium
GGAATGAACCTGCGTTTTGGAAGGTCTGTAAGTGTTTGAAAACATGGTGGCCAGGGACGGAATCGAACCGCCGACGCCAGCCTTTTCAGGGCTGCTTACCGACACTGCTAAGGGGTTCGGAATCAGTGGAAGTTAATGGTAGCAAAGAGAATACGCTACATCACATTTAGGACGGTTTAGGATCATTTGGGCCATTTTCGCCCCGGCGATGTTCCCTTATTGTTCCCGCGACTTCGGCTGCACACAGAGGCCTTAGTTTTGGTCATCTGGCAGATCGGGGAATATATCGGCAAAATTTGTATTCCACCATTCCCGATTCCGCACAAGGCGTTCGATGTTCGCCTGCATCTCGGTATTGGCATGCACAGCCTGGCGTATTTTCGCTTCGCACTCTGGGTAGTCCATTACCAGGGGGGCGCCGCTCCCATCGCACAGGACAAAAATGTGCTGGTCCTCAACGATTCGGATTTGTGCCGGATGAATCCGGGCGTTTCGCCAGTTGGCAACTTCTTTAGCATGCTCGCAAGCTCGCTCCAGTGCCTGAACCTCCTCCTGGACATCTTGATGCTCAACCTCATCCTTGAGCGACGTGTTATGTCGGAATAATTCCAGCTCCTTTCTGAGCTCCTCCACCCGTTTGCCAAACATCCCCCGTTGGAATTCTTCGGGCTTGCTGCTCGCATCCCTTGATTTTCGCAGCAAGAAAAGAGAATGCCTGACACGGCCGTCAAGCACCGCATATGCAAGGTGAAAAAGCCCGTAGGCGGCGGCATGATCATTGATGTTCAGCGCCATACGAGGCGATTGTACCTCTCCCAAACGGCTTCCAGCGTCCGGTGGGGAAAATGTTTCAAGCTGTTATTAGGCGATGTGGAAAGCTGGGCCGTGGTCGTCTGGATGTCGGTGCTGTGTGCGGGCGTACCCGATTTGAATACTCGTCGATTCTGTTCAACGGTGGATTAATGAGTGAGCTGCACCCACCGGTGTATTACCTTCCGAACCTTTCAAGGTATCAAGATTAGCCAAGAGTTTTGTGCGGTCGGGAATTGGGCAGTTGGACTGTTGAGTTGATTCCGCTACAGCCGCCAGGTAGCGCAGCATCCATAGCGCCGCCGACCTGGCAAGCTCCCTTGCTGTGAAGAGGTGGTGCGGGAAAACCTTGTGTTTGAACTCATTCCCATGAACCAGGTCGGAACGGATTTCGTAAAGAACCTCAAACCCGGTCTTCTGTTTCTCACCCAGCATCTTGCCAACTCGTCGCGACAATCGTCCCTTTACGCCGGGCTTGTTCTCGCCCAGTAACGCGTCCACGGCGGTCATGTTCCACAGCAGCGATTCAATCCCATCCGAGGTGAATGCCCTCCCGAGGAATCTCAGGGCCGCGCCAGTGAAAGCCCAGGACCGTTCGTGAGGATGGATTCTATCCAAGTCATGGAGCGCAGTCGCCAGAAGCTGTTCAAACTCGTCGGCTTTGGCCGCGTCCCAGTGCACGGGAAAGTAGGGGCGCTTGAAGGTTTCTCCCGTTTGCGCGTCGATGTCCTCAATCCGAATCAGGACGGATGTATCGGGCGCCCGGCGCGGCCGCTCCAGAGGATTCGTCGACACGCTGATAACGAATGGCACCAGCTCCGGCAACGGCCACTTCGGTGTATCGAGGTTCGACGTCGTTCTTTGGCGCTTGCCGTCTAGCGCCGGCGGATGTGTTGTCCAGTCGCCAAGCGCTAGTAGGCTCAGTGCGCGATCAATCGGAGTGGAAAACCGCGGACGATGTGGATCGACTCCAGGGATGCGAAAGAAAGATTTGCCCGGCGGATCGACTGGCATGGTTTCCTTGGCGATGAGAAACCAATATCCATCGAGTTCAGCCACGCTTACGCGCGCCCACGGGTAGAAGATTCGACGAATTCGATTGCTGAACATCGCTTCCATCTCGGCCGTTTTTAAAAAACGGATCTCGAATTCGCCGAAACGGATCGTTTCCTTGCTAAAGTCGACCCACTCAATCGGGGCATAGTAGGTGATTGTCCGGGTCTGGGCCTCAACGCTGGCTTTGAAGTGAGCGAATTGTTCATTGGCCTGAACAGGCTGGCCATCAAACAGGTCGCAGTAGATTCCGGAAAGCCGAAAGAACTCCCCAGTCTGCCGTGAAAGCGTACCCAGTGAACCGTTGGCAAGGCCCTCCGGGTGATACACCGCCGCCACCTCTCGGACCAGGTTTTGAAATTCCTGCCCCTTCTCGGCATGCTCCACTGCGCGGAGCAAGATTTGGTTCTCGCTGATCAGCACGGCCAGTCTTACGTTTGCAGGCCGTGCGGCTGACTTCCGATTCTGGATTTCCATTTTGACGGCTTCGAGGTACTGAGCCAGCGCTTGGCCGAGGGTAGTGTTCATGATATGATTATGCGATGGAGCCGATCACGATTACAGCGCTCCCTGATTACAGATTCACCATCTCGACAGATCCACAGAGTGCGCTATCGGAGCCTCAACTCCGCGAAGAATTGGCAGCCACGAACATCCGTGCGGATATTGTCGAACACCTGATTGCTCTCGCCAATACTAAGCGGTGAGCGAAAAAGAACTCCTGCGCTCACCGTTCTTAACCTTTCCTTGGCTTGGGCTCCCACTCCCTTGCCAACCTCTGTGCCTCTGCAATCTGCTTGGGAGTCATCTTGGCGGCAACTTTGTCACGCGCGGATGAATATTTCTTCAGGTCGTCCCCCGCGGAAACAGAGTCGGCCAAGTCCATCCACATGTGAGCTTGCACGTAGTCCTGGGGAACTCCCTGGCCGCGGTAGTATGCATTGCCGAGGCTGTACTGGGCCTTGCGGTGCCTGCGCTCCGCAGCCCGGCGATACCATTTCACCGCCTCGCCGTAGTCCTGGGCCACTCCCTTGCCACGGTAGTATGAATCGCCGAGGTCGTATTGAGCGTCGACATCGCCCTGCTCAGCGGCCCTGCCAAACCATTTTGCAGCTTCAGCGTAGTCCTGGGGGAAGACCTGACCTTCGTACCCCCGAGGGAATTCCCGCCCTTTGTAGTATGCCTGACCTAGCTTGTACTGCCAGTAGGCGTGCCCTTGCTCGGCAGCTTTGCTCACTGCCTTACGGTAATCCAAGGGGAAAAAATCTTCGAGGAACTCCAGAGCCTCGAAATCGCCTTGCTCAGCGAGTTTGCGATACCATTTCAGCGCTTCGGCGTAGTCCTGAGTG
Organism: Terriglobales bacterium; assembly: GCA_049521535.1. GTDB lineage: Bacteria > Acidobacteriota > Terriglobia > Terriglobales > Acidobacteriaceae > CAZUCM01. The sequence goes on from JBEKOS010000431.1 coordinate 3,213, forward strand.
ACGTTATGGTAGCAGTCGTATGCGATGTTATATCTGTCGCCGTTGATGCCTTCTTGCTCGGCGGCCTTCCAACACCACTTTGCACCCTCCGTGTAGTCCTGCGGGACGCCGTTGCCATTGTAGTATGCATGACCCAGTTCGTTCAGGGCGTCGGCGTGCCCTCGATCAGCGGCGTTCCGATACCACTTCGCAGCTTCGGCGTAGTCCTGGGGGACTCCATGACCGTTGTAGTATGCACGACCTAGCTCGTACTGCGCGTCAGTGTGCCCTTGCTCCGCAGCCTTCCGATACCACCTCACTGCTTCGGCTGTCGGCGCACGGAAGAATACGGTGGGGTCGTCGGGCTTCTGAAATCCTTCGCTATGGTGGTACGTAAAGCCGATGTAGTACTGAGCGTCGGCATTACACTGTTCAGCAGACCTGCCAAACCATTTCGCAGCTTCAGCCCAATCCTCAGGGACTCCATGGCCGGAAAAGTATTGAACGCCGAGGCTGAACTGGGCGTCGGCGTGTCCCTGCTCAGCAGCCTTGCTATACCACTTCGCGGATTCAGCGCGGTCCTGTGGAACCCCTTCGCCTTTGCTGTATGCATTGCCCAGGCTGTTCTGAGCATCTGCGTCTCCTTGCTCTGCAAGCCTGCGAGTTTCCGATAGGGCGTCCGTTGGCTCCGCGAAGGACCGCCCCGCGAGGATAGCCGCATCCCGCCGGCCCCGAGCGATGAGGCTGGATCGTACCTTTGAAAGGCTCAGCGGCGAGTCGCTATCCTTCGGCCTGACCTGCAGTTGGGATTCATCACTCAAGCCGGTTTATGCCTTTCTTGCCTGAGGAGCGATTCGTATTTCTTCCTGGCCCGATCAATCTGTTCGCGAACAGCAGCCGCCAGTTCGGCCAGCAGGTCACGGCCTTCTTCCTGGATCTCTTCAGCCTGCTTCTTAAGCAAGGCGATTTCACTCTTGCGCAGCGCGGCCAATTCCTGCTCGATAGCCGAAAGTCGAGTCTTGGCTAGGCTGATCTGTCGGATGAT
>JBEKOS010000432.1:0-5649 GCA_049521535.1 Terriglobales bacterium
AAAACGCCTGCAGCATCTCCGCAGAACGTCCGGATAAAACTCCAGCCGTGACTTCCATTTGATGGTTCAAGAGGGGATGGTTGACGACCGGGACGATCGACCGTACCGCGCCGGCTTTTGGATCGTCCGCGCCGTAGATGAGTCGTTGCAACCTGGCGTGCACCATGGCGCCGGCGCACATGGCACAGGGTTCCAGCGTGACGAACAACTCACAGCCAGGCAGGCGATGATTGCCCAGCAGGGCAGCGGCCTGCCGCAGCGCGATGATTTCAGCATGTGCCGTCGGATCATGTCCCGATACGTTTTGGTTCCAGCCTCGCCCGACGATGAGCCCTTCATGCACCACCACGGCGCCTACCGGGACCTCGCCGGCGGCTTGTGCCCGCAGGGCCTCGCTCAGGGCCGCTTCCATCCAGAGTTCATCGTTCATTACAACTCCGAGTACACGACTGAGGAACTGCTTTCGATATGTTACATTGAGTTAAGAAAGCTACCGCGGAGTGCACATGAAGACGGCGCTGAAGAAGCTTTTTATGGTGGACCTGCTGGGGGGATTGAAAGTCACCTTCCGCAACCAGGATCCCAAACAGATTTATACCGAACAGTATCCCTTACAGCGTCCCCAAATTGCCGAGCGCTTCCGCGGCGCCCCGCGACTCAACGTCAATCCTGAAACCAATGAAACGCTTTGCATTGCCTGCGACCTCTGCGCGCTGGCCTGCCCTGAGCACCTGATTGTGGTGGGCAGTGAAAGAAATGCGACCACGCGGCGCAAGGAACTGACCACCTTTACTTATGATTTGAGCCGCTGTATGTTTTGCGGCCTCTGCGAAGACGCCTGCCCCACCGACTGTTTGGAATTGACTCAGGATTTCGAAATGGCTGCCTACGACCGCGAGAGCGCCATTTGGAATCGCGAAGCTCTGGAACAAGGACCTCGCCCCACCGTTTATAAAAAGTAGTCGTGGACGGCCCTGTACTCGATTTGCCTTGAAAAATGTGTAAAATTGGCTCGTCGCGAATCCTGCGGCAGGAGTGACTCATGTTATTCGAAGAATCGCCTCCCCCAAATAGCGAAGATTCGACGGCTTCAGAAGACTATGCATCTTCGTCTGCGTCCAGGAGCGGAATGAACCCGGTTTTGCGGAACGTCCTGCTGGTGTTGGCGGTCGCTTACGCTATTGGCTCGGCGTATTTCATCTACGATACGCGTGAACAGTTGACCAAGCTCGGAGTGGACCAGCGTGCTGCCATGGACAAGCTAAAGGGGCATATGGACGCCTCCGATCGTGAGATGAAGGCCTCCACCGAAGCTCTGGCTCAAAAAGTTGGCATGACTGCGCAGGACCTTAAAGCAAGCATGGTTGCTCGCACATCGGAGCTGGAACGCCAGCAAAAGGCTGCGGAGAAGCGAATTGCCGAACAGGAGACGCAGGTTAACGGCGTGAGCGGCGAGGTTGCCGGCGTAAAAACAGATCTAGGGTCCGCCAAGACCGAGATCGCTGCGACACAAACGGACCTTGCGACCACCAAAGCGAAGCTTGACCGCACCATCGGGGACCTCGCCCACGACCGCGCAGATCTCGATGAACTGAGGCGCCGCGGTGAGCGCAATTACTACGAGTTCACGCTCCAAAAGGGGGCACGGCCAACCCCCGTTTCCACGGTCAGCCTGCAGCTCAAGAAAACCGACCCGAAGAAAAACAAATTTACTCTCAACGTGGTAGCCGACGATAAGACCATCGAGAAGAAGGACCGCACTACCGCCGAACCCATGCAGTTCATCACTGGCCGCGATAAGAACCTGTATGAGGTGGTCGTGATGACCGTGGACAAAAACAAGGTCACTGGCTATCTGGCTACCCCGAAAACAGCGCCAACGCCAATACCAACTAGTTGAAACGCTCTCGGCTCTTGGCTCTCCTTCCGGCACTCTTAACCACGGAAAGCACCGAAATCCCGGAAGAAGACAATTAGGTCTTGTTTGCTTTTCCGTGTCTTCTGTGTTTTCCGTAGTTGGATTTGATGACAGCCAAGAGCTCCTTTATTTGTTCTCACTCTCCTTAAGAACCACGACCTCTTCACTTCCCGGCGGCGCCGTAGCTGCGGCAAACGGATTCGATGTATACGGGTAAATCAATACGGCGAGCGACTTGCGATTGCGAAAGGATTCCAGCGTCACCGGAAAAGCCACGATGATGCTGCCCTGAACCTGTTGGTTCTCCTCGACTTTGGTTTCGACTTTCAGCGGTTCGATGGAATGCTGTTTCAAATCGGGAAAGGCTTGAAAATAGCGTTCGAAGTCCACGGGGCTGGCGGCTGCGTCGTCGAATTCTTTCCCATCGGGGCCGGTCAGTCGCGCTTTGATTTCACGAATCCAGAAGGGCCCTTTCCCGATATTCCTGAAGCTGAGAGAGATCGAGGCGAGCACCCGATCGCCGGGTAACGCTACGGCGAAAGCGCTGTCAAGCGCGCCACCGGCCTGGGGTTTGGGACGCGATACGTACTGGTAAATGCCGACTGCGACGAAGATTACCACCAGAACCGCTATCACCACCAGCGGCATGCGCGAGCGCTCTTCCCTTAATCGGTTCATATTGCTTGCCGTTTCATGGCCAAGGCAAACTCCGCCACCGGCAATGTATTCAGCACGTCTGAGGGCGTGAGCCATGCCCTTCGGGCCTGCAGAACGCCGTATTTGACGTTCTCCAGGTGCGACGTGTGGTGAGAGTCTGTGTTAATCACGATCTTCACCCCCAAGTCCCGAGCCCGGCGCAGGTGGCGGTCGCAAAGATCAAGCCGGTCAGGAAATGAATTCAGCTCCATGGCGACGTGGTTCTGGGCTGCTGCCTTTAGGATGGCATCCAGGTCGAAGGAGTAGGCTTCCCGACGCAACAAGAGCCGCCCCGTGGGATGCCCGACCACAGAAACATTCGGGTTCTCGATTGCCCGCAATAGACGGCGTGTCATTTCCTCGGGCGATTGTTTGAAATGAGAATGTACGCTGGCAATTACCAGATCCATTTTTGCCAGCACGCTGTCGGAAAGGTCAAGCGCGCCGTCGCCGAGGATATCCACCTCGATTCCGGCAAAAATCCTGATGCCGCCAGCCGCGCGATCCGCATTGTGGATGCGCTCGATGTGTTGCAGGGCCCTCTCGTTATCCAGGCCTCGAGCCATCGCCAGGTTCTTCGAATGTTCGGTGATGGCCATGTATTCATAACCTCGCGTGCGGGCTGCACCGGCCATCTCCTCGATGGTGCACCGGCCATCCGTCTCCACCGTATGCATGTGCACATCGCCGCGCAAGTCCTCCAGGGCAACGAGGCGGGGCAGAGTGTGATGTTCGGCAGCCTCGATTTCACCGCTTGCTTCGCGCAGTTCCGGAGGGATGTAATCGAGGCCGAGTGCGGCGTACACCTCCGCTTCGTCTCTTCCTGCCACGCGCTCGTTCGTATCGAGCCGGGCAAGAGCATACTCGTTGAGTGTGTATCCAAGCTTTAAGGCACGCTGGCGCAACGCTACGTTGTGTGACTTTGAACCGGTGAAGTATTGCATCGCCGCACCGAATGACTCCGGAGGGAGCAATCTCACATCCACTTGCATGCCGCTGCGCAGGCGGAAGCTGACCTTATTCTCGCCTCGCACCAAAACCTCAGTGATTCCCGGAAAACCCAGGACGCGATCGATTACCAGGTCACGTTCAGCCGGCAACTTGCAGCAGCTCCCGGTGATGAGCAGGTCCAGATCGCCTACGGTCTCGCGGCCGCGTCGGAGCGATCCAGCAGGCGCCACTTGTTCTATGCCCGGCAATCCTGCAAGATGCGCCATCAGCTTCTCCGCCGTCCGGTCGGCTTCGTCGATCAGGTATCGTCCGGAGATTCGCTGATAGTCGGAGATCGCCTGCAGAATCTTCTTTTCCTGCTTCTCGCCCATTCGCGGAAGGGAACTCAGTTTGCCTTCGCGTGCCAACCGCTCTACTCCGGCGAGGTCGCTCACCTGGTAGGTGCTCCAGATCAGGGAGATGGTCTTCGGACCCAGACCCTGAATCTTGAGCAGTTCCAGCATGGACGGACGAAAGCGCTCCAGGAGTTCCTGATGACGGCGCAGTGACCCCGTACTGAACATCTCTTGGATATGCTCCAGCATCGCTTTCCCAATGCCAGCTACCTCAAGCAGCCTCTTCGGCTCCTTGAGCAGATCCGCCACTTGCTGCGGCAGCGCCTCAATGGCCTCGGCAGCGCGCCGGTAGGAACGCACGCGAAAGCCATCGTCGGCGTCGACCTCCATTAGGTCGGCGGTTTCGAACAAAATCCCGGCAATTGCCTTGTTGTCCCAAAGCCGCACACCAGCGGCTGGAACAGCGCCTTCGGAATTCTCAGGGGGAGAAATTACGGCGGACTTGGAGCGGCGCCGGGCGGAATCTTGCGATGGCGCGGTCAGGTTTCGACCAGAGGATCGTGGCATATCCGGAATTGTATCGCTAAGCAAAAAACAAACCCAGCCGGAAGACTGGGTTGAGAGGAAAATTGCCGCCGGAAAATTGGTTACGCCGCGTTCGACTTAGTCACATTTCCGGCTTGCGGGCCCTTTTGTCCCTGGACGATCTCGAACTCCACGTCGTCGCCCTCCTGGAGGCTCTTATATCCTTCGGTTGTAATCGCGCTGTAATGCACAAACACATCGGCCCCGTCGTCGCGTCCGATGAAGCCGAAACCTTTCGCGTTATTGAACCACTTTACTTTTCCTTTAATCCGAGACACTTACTTCTTCCTCCGTAGTTTTGATGCCCGGTTATTTTTTGCCACGAGTGTCGAGCCGTGCGGTCCTGGAGGTTGCAGGGAAACACTAGCGGTTTGGGCTTTGTGTTAATTTTTACCCGTGGACCGACCTGTTGTCAAGCTGGTAACTATCTTATAAATCACTGACATTTCTTTGCATTCAATCGATGTTGCCAGAGCTGTAGCATTGGGCGAGCCAGAGCACCGCGGCGATCGTCTTGGCGTCGCGCAAGCGGCCGGAAGTGGCCATCCGAACCAGCTTGTCGAGAGGAAAGAAGCGGGGGACAATAAGCTCATCCTCCTCCGGCTGCGCCTGGCCGGGAACTAGATCGCGAGCCAGGTAGATAGTCATTGTCTCATCCAGGAATCCGGGGCTCGAATAGAAGAAAAGCGCGCGCTTCCACCTCTTGGCGGTGTACCCGGTTTCCTCCAGAAGCTCCCGTTTGGCGCCGGCCAAAGCGGTCTCTCCTTCATCAATTCGTCCGGCAGGCAACTCCCAAAGATAGCCGCCGGCGGGATAACGGTATTGCCGCTCAAGCAGAACTCGCGGCAGGGCGCGAGTATCGTCTACGGCCAGCACCACAACGGATCCCTGGTGGCGAACCGTGTCCCGGCGAACTGATACGCCGCTGGGTTCAACGACCTGCTCGGTGGCAACCGAAAACACCGGACCGCGAAATGCAGTGCGTGACGACAGGATTTTGATGTTAGACTTGCCTTTTTCTCCCATAGAGACAATATACAAGCCGACGATATGCACTTAGCTTTCAGTTCCCAGCCGTGAGCGGGCAAGATTTCTGTGTGGCTGTCAACTGTAAACTGAGAGCTAAGACGGCAAACGGCGAACTGCATCGTGTAATGGCCATTA
>JBEKOS010000433.1:0-4222 GCA_049521535.1 Terriglobales bacterium
AGTATACCGCCGTGATCGAATACGTCCCCGTCGTCGCCGTCAGCGCGGTGGTGGCACAGGTGGCCATGCCCGAGCTAAGCGGCACCGGCGTGCTGCAATCGCTGATGGCAGCGCCGCCGGAAAGGAACGTCACCGTGCCGGTGGGCGCCGGTGTGAGGATGGGACCTACCGAGGCTGTGAACGTCACCGTTTGACCTACGGTCGCCGGGTTGGGCGCCGCGGCCGAGAACGCGGTGGCGGTCGGAATCAATGCGGGCGCGGTCACTACCTGGCTCAGGGAAGTGCTGGTGCTGGTCAGGTAATTCGAATCACCCGAGTAGATGGCCGTGATGGCATTAGTCCCTACTGGCAACGCCGTCGTAGTGCAGACGGCCACGCCGTAAGTAGTCGCGACGGCGGAGCAGCCGCTGATGTCCGCGCCGTTGGCCTGGAATTCAACCGTGCCGGTCGGAGCGAGTCCGTTCGATCCTGCGGTAGCAGGAGCGACCGAGGCGGTAAACGCAACCGACTGACCCAGTACGGATGGGTTCGGGCTGGAAGCCAGAGCCGCAGTGGAGGAAGCCTGCGTCACCGTCAGGGTGCCGTTGACGAAGGTAAAGGTGTAGTTAGCCGCCGCGAGTGTGCCTTGCGCGGCCACGATGGGATAGCTCCCGACCGGGAACAGGCAGGTGGGCTGCGGAGTCACCTTCTTGCGGATCATGCCAACCGAGCAATTTACCACCAGGCTCGGAGTTCCGGACACGACGGATACCGTATCGCCGTTCACGAAGCCACTGATGGTCGCCGAGAAGGCGGGAATAGCGCCACCGTAGGTCATGCTGGCGGGGTTGCCGGTTACGGTTAGCACTGCCGGCGTCACTACCTGGCTGAGTGGATTGCTGGTGCTGCCCACGTAATTGCTGTCGCCGGAATAGATGGCCACAATGGCATTCGTCCCGACGGGCAGGCCGTTCGTGAGAGTTGCGCCGCCGCTTACGCACTGCGCCGTTGCGGAACTGACGGCCACAGCGGAGCAGCCCACGATATCCACACCGTTTGCCTGGAATTCGACGGTGCCCGTGGGACCTGGTGTGGACACCGGTGTGATGGTGGCCGTGAACGTCACTGCCTGGCCGTAGACCGAGGGGTTGAGGCTGGAAGTGACGGTGGTAGTCGTCGCCAACTGCGTCACGGTAACGGTGACCGGCGCGGAGTAGGAAGAGGCGTCATTTGCGCCATCGCCGGGGAAGTAGGCGATAACGCTATTTGCGCCCAGTTGGAATAAATCGGTTCCCGCGTTCAGAGTCGCTGTGCCCGGCGAGCAGGAGTAAGTGGGAGGAGTGCCGGTACAGACAGAACTCAGAAGGGCGCTGCCAATGTTGGTTCCACCCACGCTGCCCAGGTAGTAGGTCACGCTGCCGATCGGAGCAACGAAACCGCCTCTGCCGGTGGTGGCGACACTGGCGGTCAGCGCGGTGGTTTGCGCCCCGCTTATGGTAGTCGGGTTAGCGGTCAGGCTGGTGTCGGTTGCCCAGAGGGTGGACAGGCTTTGCCACTGCGTGACCAGGTTGTTGATATTTACGCTGCCCAAGCCGGTAGCTGCGTCATATCCCTGGCTGGCGGGATAGTAAACGCTGGTGGCGGAAGCGGCACTTTCTCCGAAGAAGTCCCCGGCGGTAGCCGTAAAGCAACTGGGAGAAGAACCAGTCTCGCAGTTCTCTTCGTTACTGCCGGTTACGGTTACGCCGTCCGCATTACAGGTGGTTCCGGCAATGCAAGGCGTGTCCGCAGCAATATCCTGGAAGATACAATTGCTGCCGACGCCGGCGCCCAAGCCGGAGCCGCTGCAGGCCGCACCTCCGAAGGTGCCGCCAGGGACGCCGTATTCCTGAGCTGCCAGACCGTACAGGTTATAGTTCGCAGGGCCCTGATTGGCGCCGGTCGCCTGCACTACCAATCCCATCAAGCCGGCGATTTGCGGCGCAACAAAGGAGGTGCCGCCCGCCGCCAGGGAAAGACCGTCCGAGTCGTAGTTGCTGCAAGTCGCAGCATCGGACTGGCAGAACACCAGAGCGTGGTACCACCAGCCGGAGCTGGCAAACATGGAAATATCCGGCAAATTGCGGAAGGCAGTGGAGGTGTTGTTGCCTGCCGCTCCCACGCCGTAGACCGCCTGCCAGGTAGGAATGTTGTTGTAGACACTGACTCCGCCGCCACCGCCAACCGGCTCGGCATAACCGAACTCATAGTATCCGGTGGTGTATACGGTGTTGCAGAGAGCCTCTGGTGTGGCGCCACAAAGCCCGATTTCGGCGCAAAGCCCAAGGTACTCCCAGAACGAAACAGTCAAATTATTGGAACAATAGCCGCCCCAGGGGACTTCCGGAACGTACGACAGAGCCGATGAGTATCCGTTGGAAGAGCTGGATTCCGCAGTGTTCCACCAGGTATTCGGCGCGGTCGTGTACTCGGAGGTTGAATAGTAGTCGCTGAAATCAGTTCCGCCGGCAGCGACGTTGTAGATGGAACTGCCCAGCGAGTTTACCGAAGCCCCTCCGGCGCTGGTTGCGTACAGCGAGTCTTGGTCGCATCCCAGGGATCCGGAATCGCCCGAAGAAACGGAAACCGTTTGACCCTGCGCTGCCGCCTGTTCCCACAGCGCGGCAACGGCGGCGGTATTACTCGAACCGGCATTGTACTCGCATTCGCCGTAGCTCAAGCTCATGGCGGAGACTGGAGGCGACAGCGGGTTGGCCGGCGATTGCGGCGCCAGGTCGTCGATAATGTACTGCGCCGAAAGGAAAATGCCGGACGTGGTGGAGGTGGTGGCGCAGGACACGAAATCCACGATGGCATTGGGAGCGGTTGTGCCGGCCCACTGCACGTCGACGTCGGCCTCAGTCTCCTCGCCATCCGTCAGGATTCCAGGATCGGTACAGAATACGCCGTCCGCACCAAACAGGTAGTTGACACCGCCCTGGGTGCTGTTGGGCGGGGTGGCATACGCGGGCAAAGCAAACTGGGAGCGGAAGCTGGTAACGTCCGCCGGGTTCACGTCGGTTTCTTCGATTACGGCAATGGTGCTGCCCGCGCCAGTGATGCCGGCTGCCAGCAGCGGGTTCTCGTTATAGATGGTGTAGAAATCCTGGGGGCCGACCAGATAGTAGGTCGCGCCGGTTCCGCTGCAATCAGGACAGGTAATGTCAGATTTTGGTTTGCGGGAGGCTGTTGACAATGTGGCGGCGGGAGGTATTCCGGATACCTGATGGAATTTGCCGGTCTTGGGATCGCGCTGCAAGCGGCTCACGTTCTGCAGCATCGGCTTGGGAAAAAAATTGTTCAGCGACAGGAAACCGCGCACGACCGGCGCCAGGGCCGCGGGAATCATGGGCTCGGTCATATTGGCGATGTGGCTTTCGCCGTTCACTTCCAGATTATGAATTTCGGTGTGGAAGGCGGATCGCACCTGACCAGCGGTGCCGCTGAAGATGACGGCGGTGCGGCCCTTGGTGACTTCATCAATCTTGAAGCCATGGCTCTGCAGCCAGGTGGTGACCACGGCAATGTCCGAGCTCGCCGGGCCAAAATGGCTGCCAAACTGCACCGGCGTCAGCCAGTGATGATAAAGCTCGGAGCGGCGATTCTTCTGTCCGTCGATGACTGCGGTGAGCATCTGCTGCTGCTCGGGACTGCGCTGCAGCAAGAGAAACATATGCTGCATGGGCAAACTGTCGCTGACCACGCCGCGATCATATTTGGCCGTCGCCAAAGGATTCAGGTTGCCCTTGAGAGTAGTCAGGACGCTGTCATCCGGCGTCGCGGTGATGCGGGCGGGCACTTTGGCTGGCGAATTCAGCCACTCCAGCGTTTGCGCGGAAGCGGGCAGAGCGGAGCTTGCAATTAAGGCCGAAAGGGCCAGTGTAAACACGAACAGAAAAAACACTTTTGAAGTGCGCCGCATTGAGATTCTCCTTTTTGCGTCAAATCTGTAATTGAAAGTCACAGTCATCGAGGAAATTCTGTCTGATTTCCGCCGCATGGATCAGGCCCAAAATTACCATCTAACCGGGAAAACAGAGTGGCTGGATTTTGACTCAATCCACAAAGGGTTGTCAAGAGCAAGAGTATTCCAATGCAAGATGAGCCTGGACGGGAGGTGTGATTCCAATGCGGGATGAGCCTGAGAAGAGCGAGGCCACGATACTGGTGAATGACCATTCAGATGGCAGATGCAGATCAGTTG
>JBEKOS010000434.1:0-4219 GCA_049521535.1 Terriglobales bacterium
CAAGGCCTCGGTTGTGCCGGATAAGAAGAATCATTGACTGCGGATTTAGACGCTGTTGTCTCCTGACTTCTGTCTTTCGTCTCCAGCCTTCTCACTACCGTCTTCTGGCTCGTGACTCCTCACTCCTGTCTCCCTTCCCTTCTGCTATTCTGAGCCTGTTCTCCCCGTGCCAGGCGTGCTCGCAGAACCGGTTCGTATCAAGCCGCCCCGTCCGCCTTTCAGGCTGGTGGGGGGAGTGCTCTACGGCTTGTTGGTACTGGCCGCCGCGGCCGCCGGGGCCTTTACGGGAGTGATGTTGGTTTACTCCACGGACCTTCCTCAGGTTACCGAGCTGGAGAACTACCGCCCTTCGACAACCACCGAACTCTATGACATCCACGGTCAGGTGATCGGCTCATTTGCCTTGCAGCGGCGCGTAATTGCCAGTTATGACGACTTCCCCAAGGTGCTGCGGGACGCCATTCTCTCCACTGAGGACAAAGACTTTGACAAGCACTGGGGCGTCAACATATGGAGGGTGCTGGGCGCGGCCTGGAAGGATGTGATCAGCGGCAGGAGGGAACAGGGCGCCTCGACGCTGACGATGCAGCTTTCCCGCAATCTTTTCCTTACCGCCGACCGGACGTTCAGCCGCAAGATTCAGGAGATCATGCTCTCCATCCAGATCGAACGTCGCTTCACCAAACCGCAGATCTTTACCATGTACTGCAACCAGATTTTTCTCGGGCACGGGGTATACGGATTCGAAGCCGGCTCGGAATACTACTTCAGCAAGCGCGCGCGCGACCTGACGCTGCCCGAGGCAGCGCTGCTGGCCGGACTGCCCAAGGCGCCGAGTCTCTATTCGCCCATCAACAGCCCGGAGCGCGCCTTGCGTCGCCGCAACCTCGTTATCAACGCGATGCTGGAAGACGGCAAAGTTACGGCAGAAGCGGCTGCGCTCGCCAAGGAAAGCCCTGTCCGCCTGAACATCGAATCTGCTCCCAACTCGCTGGCGCCGTATTATTCCGAAGAGATCAGACAGTTCCTGGAAAAAAAGTATGGCAGCGAGGAAGTTCACGAGGGCGGTCTGCGCGTCTACACCTCGCTCGACACCACCTTGCAGGCGGCCGCGAACCAGGCGGTTCTTGATGGACTGTCTACCTATGAACGGCGCCACGGCTGGCGCGGTTCACTGCCGAACATCATTGCCGCCGATGAAAAGCCGGAAACATACACCAACGTCGACTGGAACAATCCCATTCAGCCCGGCGCTTACCTCCATGCCCTGGTGACACAGGTGAACCACAACGCGGCCAGCCTGAAGTTCGGGCACTACCGAGCCGTGCTCGGGCCGGCGGACATCAAGTGGACCAAGAAGCCGCTGCCTTCCGGTCTCTTCGCCGTTGGCGACCTGGCGTACGTAAAGGTGCTGGCGCTGCCGGCCGGGGGCCATGCCGAAACTGAGCTGGCGCGGGTGTCGTTGGAACAGGACTCCGGCACCCAGGCCGCCTTGCTCGCTTTGGACAACAGCAGTGGCGACATTCTCGCGATGGTCGGGGGACGCGATTTTGACGCTTCCAAGTTCAACCGCGCCACACAGGCCCTGCGCCAGGTGGGATCGTCCTTCAAACCGTATGTATACACCGCTGCCATCGATGAAGGTGCTTCCCCCGACGATGTGATCCTGGATGCGCCCACCACCTTTACTACCGCCTCCGGTCCATACAGCCCGCACAACTACGACGGGCGCTACGAAGGCCGCATCACGCTGCGGCGGGCGCTGGCCCAGTCGCGCAACATTCCGGCGTTGAAACTCGCCGAACACGTGGGCATCCACAAGGTGATCGAGTATGCCCATCGCTTTGGCATAACCTCGAACATCCCGCCTTACTTGCCGATCGCGCTTGGTTCGGCGGAGATTACCCTTTTGGAACACACCGCCGCCTTTACCACCTTCCCCAATGACGGTGTGCGCGTGGTGCCCCGGTACATCCGCAAAGTGGTCGCCTGGGATGGCCGCGTGCTGGAGGAGGACTTCCCCGAGGTGCGCGATGTGATTTCGCCGAAGACGGCGCGCATCATGACCTCTATGCTGCGCGAGGTGGTGCTCCACGGCACGGGCGCTTCGGCCGCCAAGCTGAACCATCCGCTGGCGGGCAAGACGGGCACCACCAACGATTTCACCGATGCTTGGTTTTTGGGGTTTTCGCCGTCGGTCACCTGCGGCGTCTGGATCGGCTTTGATGAGAAGGCTCGCACGCTGGGCAACAAGGAAACCGGCGCCCAGGCAGCGCTTCCGATCTGGATCGACTTCATGAGAGTCGCGATCAAGGGCCGCGATCAGGAGGATTTCCCCGCCGTGCCGGAAACGGCTCCGGCAGGACAGACAGCAGCGGTCGACAAGCCGGACGTCGCGCCCGGCGACGGGGAATCGCACTGAATCTTTGGCGATGAGGTGATTTGCGATTTGCGAATCAAGAGTGCAATGTTAACATCTGTAATTCAGATCCAAATGAACGAATCGCCAGTCACTACATCCGAATTGATATGACTACATCGTCGACAACGCAATCGGTTCTACGTGAGAAAGGGCAGGTGATGTCGTCGTCTGAGATCGAGCGGACGATGATTCGCCTGGCCCACCAGATCATCGAGAAAAACAACGGGACTGACCGGCTGGTGCTGGTCGGCATCAAACGCCGCGGGGTGCCACTGGCGCACCGGCTGGCGAAGTTCATCGAGCGCATCGAAGGGAAGCCGGTTCCGGTTGGCACTCTTGACATTACGCTCTACCGGGACGATCTTTCCACCGTGGACAGCAAACCAGTCGTGCAGCGGATGGATATCGGTGCTCCCATCACCGGCATGCAGGTCATCCTGGTTGACGATGTGCTCTACACGGGGCGCACTACGCGTGCCGCTTTGGACGCGCTCTTCGACCAGGGACGGCCCGCGCGGGTTCAACTCCTGGTGTTAGTCGATCGTGGGCATCGGGAACTGCCCATCGAGGCGAGCTTTGTCGGGCGCGAGGTGCAGACTAGCGCGCGCGAGTTCATCGAAGTCAAGCTGCAGGAAACCGACGGCCTGGAAAAGATCTTACTGCTGGAAAAGTCTTAAGCATAACCATGCCCCGAAAGATATTGGCGAAGCGCAAGAGCGTCAGCACTGGCGACCGGCTATTACTGGCCAGCCGGGACAGGGTCAAGACTGTCGACTGCCCTGCGTGGCAACCACCCAGAGGCTCGCTGCTTGGCATTGAATTTCTCACAGAAAAGCAGATTGTGGAGTATCTCGACCTGGCCCGGCGCATGGAAAGTGTACTCCGGCGAGGCTCGACGCTGCTCAAGGGAAAGCGCGTAGTCCTATTGTTCTATGAGGCGTCTACGCGAACCAGGGTTTCGTTCGAATTGGCGGCGAAGGCCCTCGGGGCCACAACGACAATAATCACTGCCTCGGCGTCCAGTATCGAGAAGGGCGAATCCCTGATTGATACCGGATATACTCTGCGGGCGCTGGGTGGTGACCTGATCGTGATGCGTCACCCTTCTTCCGGTGCGCATTGGACCTTGGCGCGTCACCTGAACCTGCCGCTGGTCAACGCCGGAGACGGTATGCACGAGCATCCGTCCCAGGCGCTGCTGGATGCCTTCACCATGCTCAAGCACAAACGGATGCTGCGCGGATTGCGAGTCACAATAATCGGCGACGTCTTTCATTCCCGCGTGGCACGTTCTAATACCTTCCTGTTGAGCAAGCTCGGCGGCGAGGTCACGCTCTGCGGCCCGCCCGACATGGTTCCAGATGCGGCCGCCAAGCTGGCCGACGGGGTGCGCGTAGTTCATTCCCTGCAGGAGGGAATCACCGGCGCCGACGTCGTAATGCTGTTGCGCATTCAAAAGGAGCGTTTCGTTGGCCGGCGCACGAGCTTCGAGCAGTATGTGGCCGATTATCAGATGACCGCCGAGCGCTTGCGCTGGGCCCGGCCCGATTCCATCGTGATGCATCCCGGCCCGATCGTGCGTGGAATCGAGCTGACCGCGGAAATTGCCGACTCGCCCCGCTCGGTGATTCTGGAGCAGGTGGGGAGCGGAATTCCGGTTAGAATGGCGATCCTGGCAAAGGCATTGGGGAAGATCTAACCGCGGATTTAGACGGATTGAAGACGGATCACAACATGAAGACCAAGAAGAGCAAAGATCAAACTTCGGAATCCGCTTCAATCAGCGTCAATCAGCGG
>JBEKOS010000435.1:0-4207 GCA_049521535.1 Terriglobales bacterium
CAAAAGCCGGCGTGGGCTTCGTCTTGCATGATGCGGAAGGCCTCCTGGTGGGAGAGCGCCCGTTTGTAAGGACGTGCTGTGCATAGTGCGTCGTAGACATCCACGGTTTGCAGAATGCGCGCCAGTAGCGGAATCTCGTGCGCATGCAGGCCGTCGGGATAGCCCCCGCCATTCCAGTGTTCGTGATGGTGCCGGATGATAGGCAATACGGCTTTGAGCGAACGCAACGGCATACAGATGCCCTCACCGACGGCCGGATGCTGCTTCATGATCGCCCACTCCTCCGGCGTAAGCTTGTCGCCCTTCCTCAGAATTTCATCGGGGACGCAAATCTTACCCAAGTCGTGAAGATAGCCACCCCGCTTGAGAGCAACCACTGACTCAGCATCGAGTCCCAGGTGAGATCCCAAGTCACCGGCAAACTGGGCCAGCCGTTCGCAATGTCCTTCCGTGTAAGGATCGCGGGCTTCCACGCTGCGTCCCAGGGTGCATAGCACGGCCTCGGCGGTTTCCAGTTCATCGGTGAATTCCTTAAGCTTAAGCAGCGACTTGACCCGCGCGAACAGTTCCTCGGGAAATACCGGCTTGT
Source organism: Terriglobales bacterium (assembly GCA_049521535.1). Classification (GTDB taxonomy): domain Bacteria; phylum Acidobacteriota; class Terriglobia; order Terriglobales; family Acidobacteriaceae; genus CAZUCM01. The sequence goes on from JBEKOS010000435.1 coordinate 590, forward strand.
TGAGGAAGTCGTCCGCTCCGGCTTCAATACCTCGCACCTTGTCATCCCGGTCGGTCAAACCAGTGATCATCACCACTGGGATCAGGCGCGTATCAGGACTCTCTTTAAGCTCCTGGCATAGTTCATATCCGGACTTCCCCGGCAGGATCACGTCGAGCAGCAGCAGGTCCGGGGGACTTTGTTGAATTTTAGCTTCGGCTTCTTCAGCGGTGGCGGCGATTTCAACGTCATAGCCGCGCGTAGCCAGCAACTCCCGCATGAGCACCGTGTTGACATGGTTGTCATCGACTACAAGGATGCGCGGACTGCGTCGCTTCTGATCAAGAAAATCAGCCACAATCGCCTTATGCCGAGCAAATTTGTGCCCAGAACTGGTTAATAGGTGCACTTCCGCTCGATTGCCCACTTGGACTCAGACGGTCTGCCCTCTCAATTGGTTGCATGCTTCCCCGAATTCCAGGCTTTCCTGCTTGCGACGCATCCTGCCAACGATTACGCTGTCCGAATGCGCTCAGTGCTCCTTACTGCCGCCTTTTGGTTGATTGTCGCTGTTTGTGCCCAGGTTCTGCAAGCCGACTCCAAACGGCACGTCGTAGTCTTTGGCAAGCCGGTTGTGGTGAAGCTCTTCGCAGGCAACGATGAGACGAAACCTCTGGACCTGAAGGTACGCCCGCTCTATGTTGATGGCAAACTCAAGGAATTTACCACTGGAGATACTCACGACATCACTGACCAGCAATTCGCCGTACAGCGCGCCTTCCGCGTGAACGATTCGCTGCCGGGGGATGACCGCAACCTGCCCAAGTGGCGCTGGCAGCGGGGCGGCTGGATGCTGGTGGACCGCACTGCCGGCCGGGTGACGGCATTGCACCTGCCCAATTTTGACTCCTACTATTCGGAGGTCGCCTGGTACCGCGATTATGCGGCCTATTGCGGCGTCTCCGACAATGGCGAAAAGCTGTATGCCGTCGTAACCCAGGTGGGTATTCATAAGCCTGTGCTGCTGAATTTGCTCCGGCCGCTCGGCGGCGGCGATCCGGAATCGGAATGCGGCCGGCCAATGTGGCAGCGGGAGCCAGTTCGCGTTACCTTCGACTTGAAGGATGGCCAAAAGCTGACGTATACCGTACGCGGCCGCGCCACCGATCTTTCCCCGCCGGAGGCGACGGAGGCGGAAGAGGAACCAAACTGATGAGCAACTTGTAAATGGTAATTTGTAATTTTGAAGAATAGCCTTACTGCCTTGTGGCTTTTGAATTTACCAACTACAACTGACCAATTACCAATGCCATGAATTCGCTCGACGAATATCTTGCCGAAGCCAAATTAGCGCATGGGCATTTGTGCGCCGGGCAGGTTCTGGGAGTGCGGCTGGCCATGCTTGGACTGCAGATGCTCGGGATTGAAGACCCGCGCGGCAAGGACCGCAAGAGGCTGGTCACGTTTGTAGAGATTGACCGCTGCGCTACCGACGCCATTGCGGTTGTGACCGGCTGCCGGCTGGGCAAGCGCGCGCTTAAGTTCCGGGACTGGGGTAAAGTGGCGGCGACCTTCGTGGACCTTCAGAACGGTCGTGCGGTACGAGTCTGCGCCCGCGAATCCTCGAAACAACTCGCGTGGCACATGCATCCGGAGATCGGGGACAAGAACCAGCAACAGATGCTCGCCTATCGCGAAATGGCGGAAGACGATCTCTTCGGCGTCGAGTGGGTACGGGTGGCATTACTGCCGGAAGAGATGCCCGGCTACAAAAGCCAACGCGTGGTTTGCGATGAGTGCGGCGAAGGCATTAATTTTCGCCGTGAAGTCCGGCTGGACAACCGAATACTGTGCCGCGGCTGCGCCGGCGAAAGATATTATGAGCGTCTGAAAGAGAAATAGCAGGGTGCCAACTATTCCGCCGGCTGGGAGCGGCAGAGTGACAACGGACTGAAGTCTGGCATACAATCCGGTTGACTCGGTGCGGAGCGATGGCAATTGGGTTGGACTGTTCGTAGAACGGGGGCGTCGCGGAATTAATCCCTCCAAGACTCCGAAGGAGATGGCTATGAAAAAACTAATTTCACTGTGCGCTGTGGTTCTGATTGCCGGTGTGGCATTACATGGTGCCGATCGAAAAAAGCGCGTGGCGGTACTGGACTTCGAATACGGAACGGTGCAATCCGGCACCGATGCGATGTTTGGCGCTCACGTGGATGTCGGCAAGGGAATGGCAGATTTGCTGGTAAAACGACTGGTGCAGGACGGCACCTACTCGGTCATTGAGCGCAAAGCGATGGACCAGGTGCTCAAGGAACAGAACTTCTCCAATAGCGACCGTGCCAACCCTGCCTCGGCGGCGAAACTCGGCAAGCTTCTGGGCGTAGATGCCATCATTGTGGGTTCGATAACCCAGTTTGGCGAAGAAACCAAGAAAACGGGAGTCGGAGGTTCAGGCGGCAATTGGCACGGGACGGGAATAGGAGGCTTCAGCCACAAGAATACGAAGGCGATTGTTACCGCGGATGCACGTATTGTGGATATCGACACCGGCGAGATCTTGGCGGTCGCCGATGGTAAAGGAGAATCCCAGCGCTCTGGAACATCGTTGCTCGGTGGCGGTTCGAATTGGGGCGGAGGCGGAGGCGGCAACGTGGATTTCGGTTCCAGCAACTTTGAGAATACGATCCTGGGCGAGGCCGTGAAGGCCGCGATGGACCAACTCAGCGCCGGCGTAATCGCCGATGCCCCGAAACTCCAAACCAGAACAGTCGTCGTTGAGGGAGTAGTGGCGTTTGCGGACCCCTCCCAGGTGGTGATCAACGTGGGCGGGAAATCTGGTCTAAAGGTCGGTGACCAGCTTAGCGTCGAGCGCGTGAAACAGGAAATTAAAGACCCGACTACCGGCGCGGTGATACGACGCCTCACGGATAATGTCGGCACGATTCAGGTTAGCGAAGTGGATGAGGGTTCTTCGGTCTGCAAGATTGTCAACGGCTCAGGATTCAAGGTCGGTGACCGGGTCAAGACGGCAACGCAGTAGCATTTCCACCACGGAAGCACGGATTGCACGGAAATAAGGAAGCCGAGGATTGTGGTTTCCTGGGATTCCGTGGATTCTTGTGTATTCCGTGGTTCTTGTTTTCAGGCGTGAATTTCGAGCGGATGTTCTTCTTGCAGCGGCCGCAGGTCCTTGGTCTGTCGCCAGGTGTAGACGATGCGGTGCACTACCGTAATATTAGACAGAATCGCAATCACCCAAAGCACCGGTCCCATCCGATTGAACAGCGCACCAATAATAACCAACACGATGCGTTCTGGACGCTCCATGAAACCGACCTTGCACTGCCCAATCAATGACTCAGCGCGAGCGCGCGTGTAACTGACCATCACCGAGCCTGTCATGACCACCGCGACCAGTACGATGTAAAAAAACCGGTTGGCGCGCGCATAATAAACCAGCAGGCCGAAGAACAAGGCAAGATCGCTGTAGCGATCGATGACGGAATCAAAGAAGCCGCCGAAGGATGTTACCTGGCCGGTCTCACGCGCCACGCGCCCATCTACCATGTCGAAAATTCCGGCGCCGATGATCACCAATCCTGCGTAAATGAACATGCGCCGCTGGTTGTCAGCATT
>JBEKOS010000436.1:0-4192 GCA_049521535.1 Terriglobales bacterium
ATTTCAATATGAACGCCGTGGAAAATGTGCGGCAGTTTCCGTCGCGGTCCACGATCATCGTCACCAACCCGGCCTTGGAGCGCATTGGCCACGCGGACATTGTGCGCCGCTACCTCTCTCCAGATACCCATGTTCATCTTACGGTGATTCCGGACGCCGAGCCCGAAACCAAAGTGGTGCTGGAAGGCGTGGAGCAACTCAAGTTCTACAAGGCCGATCAGATCATTGCGCTCGGGGGCGGGTCGGTAATCGACGCGGCGAAAATCATGAAGCTGAAGTACGAATCGCCGGAGGCCGACCTGGAAGAGTTGGCTGCGCCTTTTCTGGATTTGCGCAAGCGTGTGGTCGAGTATCCGACCAATAAGGTGAACCAGGCGCGGTTGATTGCAATCTCGACAACCAGCGGAACGGGCAGCGAGGTCACTCCCTTTGCCGTGCTTATCGATAGGGAGCGCGGCCGCAAGGTGACACTGGCCGACTATTCTCTCAGCCCGGATGTGGCGATAGTCGACCCGCAGTTTGTCATGTCGATGCCGAAAGGGCTGACCGCGGATACCGGCATTGACTGTTTGACCCATGCGCTGGAGGCCGGGGTGTCGAACTACGCCTCGCCTTATACCGACTCCAATGCCATGCAGGCGATCCGTCTGGTTTTCAAGTATCTGCCGGTTGCGTTCCTGCATCCCCGGGACGAGGAAGCCCGCAGCATGATGCACAACGCAGCCACAATTGCCGCCATGGCTTTTGCGAATGCGTCGGTCGGCGTAAATCATGCGCTGGCCCACGCTTTCGGCGCGCGCTTTGGCGTGGCGCACGGCCGGGCCAACGCACTCATGCTGCCGCATGTCATTGCCTACAATGCGGCCGTGCCGACCAAGTTCATGCCTTCGCCCTACCAGCAGGGTTACGTCGCCCACAAGAAGTATGCGACCATCGCCGACTTGCTCGGTCTGGGGGGTAACACCGTGGAAGAAAAGGTTCGTAAGCTGATCGTGGCCACGGAACAGTTATTGGATCAATTGGAGCTTCCGTGTTCGATTGCGGAGCTGGGAATTTCAAAGGAAGAATTTGAAAGGGCGGTGCCCGAACTGGTGAAGACTGCCTACGACGACCCGTCCTGGCGTTCGAATCCGCGCATGCCGCTGATCGAGGAGTTGGTTGCGCTGTTCTGGAAGGCTTATCACGGACGAGGCCGGGCACAGGCGATTGGCGCTGACTAGGAGGTGAAGCATGGCGACGGTTGCGGCATGGCGAGAACTCACTCACGAGAGGCTGATTACAACTCTCGAGCAAGCCGGCGAGAAACTCGATTGTGCTGATGGCGAAATAGGCTTGGATTTTTCCTCTGTGTACCGAATCGATCCAAGCGCTCTAGAGGCTCTGGAAGAGCTCGCCCGCATAGCCGACGAGAAAGCGGTCAAGGTAGTATTGCGAGGCGTCAATGTTGATATTTATAAGGTACTCAAGCTGATGAAGCTGACCTCGCGATTTTCGTTTGCCGGCTGACCATTTGAGCACTTGCCCTCCCTTTGTAGACATCGGATTCACTGGCACTTCACTCGCAGCATGATCATCATGCGGGGACTACGTACGGTCCTGGTGCGCAAACGTGATTCTCAGCACATTCCCCGCTTGCGTTGAGTGCTATAGTGCGAAACGTAACAGGATGACATCCGAGAATCGCCAATACGATTTTGACTTTATTGTCATCGGCTCCGGCTTCGGTGGCAGCGTCAGCGCTCTTCGCCTGGCAGAGAAGGGCTATCGGGTCGCCGTGATTGAGATGGGTCGGCGCTGGAGCCCGGGGAACCTGCCGGAGACAAACTGGCAGATGCACCGCTGGTTCTGGCGCCCGGGATTGGGGCTGCGCGGTTTCTTCAACATGCGCTTTTTCCGCCACGTCACCATCCTGCACGGTTGCGCCGTAGGAGGCGGATCCATCACCTACGCCACTACCTTGCTTCGCCCGCCGGAGAAAGTCTGGAACATGGGTACATGGGCCGGGCTGGCCGCGTGGGAGGCGGAAATGCCGCGGCACTTCGACGCAGCTTCGCGGATGCTCGGTGTAATTGAAAACAGAATCCTCGGCCCTGCCGATCGGCTGTTGAAAAAAATGGCGGAAGATGCCGGTGTGGGAGACACGTTCTACCGGACGCACGTCGGAATTTTTCAGGCGCCCCCGGGAGAGCAGGGAGGGAAGACCTTTCCCGATCCATTCTTTGACGGCGCAGGTCCGGAGCGGACCACCTGTATCGGTTGCGGCGGCTGCATGATGGGTTGCCGCCATGGCGCCAAGAATACGCTCGACTTGAACTACCTGTATCTCGCGGAAAAGCTTGGCGCCCAGGTGATGGCTGAAACAAAGGTGGTCGACGCAAAACCGCTTGATGCGACCGCCGACGATGGCCACGCCAGCGACGGAAGAGACGGATACGTAGTTTCGACGGTTAACTCCCTCAGCATTTGGCCCACACGTCCGGCGCGGTTCACCTGTCGCGGCATCGTGTTTGCAGCTTCCTCGCTGGGCACCATGGAACTGCTGTTCCGGCTCAGGGAGAAAGGATCACTGCCAGGGATCAGCGAGCAACTGGGAAAGCGCGTGCGTACCAATTCCGAGTCGTTGATCGGTGTAAGGATACCGCGATCCACCGACGACTTGTCCAAGGGAGTCGCGATCGGTTCCGGCATTTATATCGATGAGCACACGCACATTGAGGCCGTGCGATATCCCAGCGGGTCCGATGCCATGGGATTTTGGGGCACAATCCTGACCGGAGGCCGCGCGGGCCAATCGCGTCCGCTGTTGTGGCTGAAGAATCTTACCATCTCTATCCTGCGGCATCCCTTGCGGACCGTGCGCCTCCTGCAGCCCTTTCACTGGGCGCGCGAGTGTGTGATTCTGCTCTGTATGCAGGCGCTGGAGGGGCACATCGATATGAAGTGGCAGCGCAGTTGGCTGTCCCCGTTCCGCAAGACCCTCGTCAGCCGCGGTGATCGCGTTCCAACGTACATTCCACGTGCCAACGAATTTGCCGAGAGATTCGCGAGCCTGTGTGGCGGAACGGCGATGAGCATGCTCCCGGAGATTCTGTTCGACGTCCCTGGGACGGCGCACTGCTTGGGAGGTTGCGGAATTGGCGGTTCTTCGCACAGCGGCGTGGTTGATTCCCGCCACCGTGTCTTCGGCTACAAGAATATGTACATCTGCGATGGCTCGGTGGTAGCCGCAAACCTGGGTGTCAATCCGAGCCTGACCATAGCGGCGCTCGCGGAACGAGCGATGAGCTTCATTCCTCCTGTGTCCAGCACGACGTGGAGCGACTCCGCGGACCAGGCTGCGTGAGTCCTGAGTTCGCTTGTTTGCAAACTTTTGAGAGAGGTGTTTGATCCCATGAAAACGCTTGCAGAAGTCACAGAGGCCACCGCGCTCATGAATGAGGCAGTGGACTGGTCGGTAATGAAGTGGCTGACGGAAAAGAAACGGGTGCGAAAGACCGCCGACAGGGCCAACGACGCCCTTTGGGCTATGCAGAAAGAGGTCAAGGCCAGATGGAACGCCGATCTTAGAATTGCCTACGACGAATTAGGCAAGGAAGACGATGGCAGCGCTTCAAAAAGTGCGAAGTCCTCGGATACCAAGGTGTTGGCGACAAGTGCTGAGCTCAGGTCGCTTGCCCGTCATATAAAGGACGCAGATGACGAGGCCTGGCGGGCACATATGGATGCCGAGGCCACTTTCGAAAAGGCAGAGAAAATCCTGAGTACCAGCATGGCCCGCGAAGGATGCCGGAAGGCGATCTACTCGTGGGAGTTGTACGCGAAGGCGATTCTCGCTTCCGAGGCAGCGGTAGAGCCGGGGCATGCCCGGCAAGAGTAGTCATTAAGGCGATCCGTCTTTCACGACTGGTGGGCTTTCATCGAAGTGCCCAATCCTGGCGCCTACTTCGCAGGTTTACTGCAGTGGTGGGCGTTGGTAACCACGGTGCTCTCCGTGGTGCTCGCATTCATCCTGCTGCGTGCTATTGTCCGGCGCTCCGGCAGCTCAAGAGTTTGAAGCAATTGACGTGCCTGGCGCCGATCATGGTCAGCGGGAGTGCCCGTGCGTATTCGACCATATCCCAGTCGCGGATATTTTGTTCATTTCCCAGCCTTCTTCTGCGGTATTGTATCCCGCGAGAAAGTCCGCGTGGTG
>JBEKOS010000437.1:0-4174 GCA_049521535.1 Terriglobales bacterium
CAATACCTGGCCGGACGGCGAACAGTATATGTCCGAAAAGGAGATCGGCAAGACCAGCAATGACATGAATGCGAGCGAGGCAATCTGGAAGTTCTTTGCTACGCACAGCCTTCCCGCTCATCCGGCGCAACAGAACTAGAGCGATCGTGCATTTGAGTTACACTGAATCGGGTACAGCCATGGGGTGAGTCTTGCCCGCCGGATATTGCGATCTGTGCTCTCCGCTGGAGCCGCCGCGGCGATCGTGCTGGCCTGTGTCGCCTTACGGCATGTCCATGCCACAACCGTTGTCCTCATTCTGCTGCTCACGATCCTGATCGTCGCCAGCCGCTGGGGATTTGGCGAAGCCGCTGCTGCAACCGTTATGGGGTCGCTGCTCCTCAATTATTTCTTCCTGCCGCCCGCAGGCTGGCGCGTCAAATCGGCTGAACATTGGCTGGATTTTCTATCGTTCCTCATTGTTGCACTTGTGACCAGCAGCGCCACCGCGCGGATAAGGCGCCATACGGTCGAGGCGCTCGCTCGCCATCGAGAGCTTGAAAGGCTGAACGCATTCGGGCGGGACTTGCCCATCGACGGCGACCCCGGTTCCATCGTTGAGACTTGCCTGCAATTGTTGGTACGGGTCTTCCAGGTTGAGGCTGCAGCATTCTACGACCAAAGCGATGGCAGCATCACCGGCGCGGGACCAAAGCAAGGCGCGGCACCGGGCGACCTGTTGCGTGACACCGCTGGACATTCGGATATCTATTCGGAAGGCGCAACTGGCTGGGTGCTGTCACCGATTCGGTCGCTGGGCCAGCCCGTTGGGAGCCTCGGGGTATGCGGCGGAAGCATGTCGAGGCTCACGTTCAAGACCGTTGCCGAACGCATCGAGGCCAGATTGGAAGAGGTCCGCGCTCACGAGAAGCTGGCGCAAGCCAGGAATGCGAAAAAGAGCCAGGAATTGAAATCGGCAGTTCTTGATTCCCTGGTCCATGAGATCAAGACCCCTCTCAGCGTGATTAAGACCGCCGTCACTTCGCTGTTGTCCAGAGATTTGGATGCCTCCAGCCATGATGAACTGCTGGCCATCATCAACGAAGAAACCGACCGCATGGACGTTTCCATCAGCGAGGTGTTCTGGACAGCACGGGCAGAAGCAGGCACACTCCAGCCTGAAAGCTGCTCGAATGATCTTCGGGAATTGCTCAGCCAGACGCTCGACGAGCTAAAGCCCTTGATCAGCGGCCGAACCGTGAGCATCGAGGCGCCGGACCCGCTTCCTTCCGTGCACTGCGATTTTCACATGATCAAGCGGGTGTTGAAGGAACTCCTGAACAATGCAGTGAAGTATTCCCCGCCCCGGTCCCCCCTGGCCATATCGATGCGAGTATCCGGGGAAAATGTAGTTACCAGCGTGGCCGACTGGGGAATGGGCATCCAGCCGGGGGAAGAGAAGCACGTATTCGAAAAATACCATCGCGGCCCGGTTGGAGCGCCGGGGACCGGTCTTGGACTGGCAATTGCGAAAACCATCGTGGAAGCGCACGGGGGACAGATCGCAGCCGACGTTGCGAGGAAAACCGGGGCAACCTTCTGCTTTTCCCTGCCGATTTCGGAGCAAGACGCCGCATGAGCCTGGCCAAGATACTAGTTGTCGATGATGAACCGCAGATGCGACGGGTTCTAAAGGCCAGCTTGCATGCGCACGATTATGAAGTCGTCGAGGCTTCTTCGGGCGACGAAGCCCTGCGCAAACTGGACGCGGAGAGCTGTGACTTTGTCCTTCTGGATCTTAATCTCCCGGGCTTGGACGGTATGACTGCCTGCCGCCGGATGCGGGCCGCCTCCGGGGTTCCAATTATCGTGGTATCCATACGGGCCTCGGAGCGGGACAAGGTTGCCGCGTTGCATGCGGGTGCTGACGATTACATCACCAAGCCGTTCGGCGTGCAGGAACTGCTGGCGCGGGTTCAGGCGGTAACGAGAAGGAAACCGGGAGCCGGCAGAAAACAACCGGCCCTGGTTCTGGATGGTGTCACCGTTGACTTCGAGACCCACCAGGTGACAGGGTCAAGGGGAAATGGGCACCTGACCCCGAAGGAATTCGAATTGCTTCGTTATATGGTTTCCCACGCCGGGCAGGTTATTCCACACCGCCGGCTGCTGCAGGCGGTGTGGGGCGCGGAATACGGCGACGAGGTCGAGTATCTCAGAACCTTCATGAACCAACTCCGCAGAAAAATCGAACCGGATCCACACAACCCCAGGTTCCTGATCACCGAGCCGTGGGCCGGCTACCGCTTCGCTCCACCGGATGGCGGCCTCTAGGCCAGGCTTCTTCAGGTTTTCCGTTCTTTATGACTTCCTTATTTTCCCTTACTAAGATTCAAGTCGTGGCTTGAGCAGCGTTACGGGGAGGAGCGGCACGGGCCACCAGTCGAGGGAGCAGAAGCCCTGTTACGCGGTCGCGAAGGCCGTGCCAGCGTGCTTACCGGCAGTGTAATGGCTCTGCCCCTCGCTGGTTATGCATCGCCTCCGGTACACAGGACTCATTAGTGGAATTATTTTCTTCGAAGGGAGCATACGCAATGACCACTGGACCGACATTACTATCACCGAATTATCAAACCGCAAAACAACCCCCAGTCCTCAAGCTGCTGGATGGAGATCCGTTCCTTCATCGGATGAGAGCGGCTTCCGACGCTCTAGCGCGCCGGGCTTTCCAATTGTTTGAGCGTCGTGGAGGGCAGCATGGACGGGACTTGGAAGACTGGCTTCGCGCTGAGTCCGAGTTGCTGAACCCAATGCCCTTGGAAATCAAAGATGATGGCAGTCAATTGATCGTTCGGGCCGACGTGCCAGGCCTCCGCGACAAGGACATCGAGGTGAGAGTAGCGCCCCATTGCCTTGTCATCAGCGGCGAGCGGGAGCGCGTCCGCGAAACCAAAAGGCGAGCAAGCTTTTACGGTGAGAAGGACACCGACGAAGTGCTTCGGGTGCTCGATTTTCCAGAGGAGATCAACACCAGTGCGGTGAAAGCCACGCTACGGAACGGAACCCTGGAAGTCCTGATGCCCAAGGCCCGACCCGACCGAAATTTGCCGGTCGCGATGAAAGCGGCCTAGGACAATACACAACCGGAAAGCTGCTGCTGGCCTCTGGAGATCGCCGAATGGGCCTTCGACCGCCAGGCAACCCGGGGTCAGCAGTAACCGGTTCACAACCAAAATGGCAAGTCATACACAAAGTTATGAGGAGAAGAAGAATGAGTACCAGCAGGCTACTTACAGTTTGCATCTGCCTGGCAACGCTTCTTGTGTTGTATGTACCAAGGGCCAAGGCCGGTGAATGGAACCAGGCGACCAAGCTAACCTTCAGCGCGCCGGTCGAAGTTCCGGGAAGGGTTCTTATGCCTGGAACATACTGGTTTACGGTGATGAACGACGAAGCCAACCGTAATGTCGTGCAGATATGGACCGCCGATCGGACACATCTTGTTACGACAGTCCTCGCGGAAGACGACTATCGCCCGCAACCTACGGGAAAGACGGACGTCAAGTTCAAGGAGCGGTCTCCAAACGGACCGGAAGCTATCGCGGCCTGGTATTATCCCGGCGACAGTTGGGGACACGAGTTTGTCTACCCCGAGACTCCGGCCTATGAAATGGCGAAGCATCTGGGTTTGACAACTCGCCCCAAACAGTATGAGTCGGCGTCAAATAGCACGAAACCGCCGGCGCCTTCGCCACAGCCGGTGGTGACCGCCATGAACTCCGCGCCAGCCAACTCCGGCACGGCAGGATCTGAAATGGCAGAAAACACGCATACCGAGCCGATGGAAACATCCGGCGCGGCCGGTGGCAAAGAACTGCCGAAGACGGCGAGCTTATTGCCCCTTTGGGGCCTCATGGGCCTGCTGTCTTTGGGCGCATCGTTCGTTCTTCGCGGACTCAGTCGGCATAAGCTGTTTTCCGCTTGCATCAGGAAATTCCCTTGGGTCTAAGCAGGCAATATGCGCAAGTTCACGCATTGCATTTTCAGCGCTATGCAAGATTGGGTGACCCGGACTGTGAGCCCGATCTATGGGCATCTGACGCGGCCCGCAAGGGCCGAGTGCCGACAGGATTGCGATGGTCAGGCTCTCAGAGTGTTTAACGCTTGCAAAATGACGCGGTCAACGAGAAGTATT
>JBEKOS010000438.1:0-4174 GCA_049521535.1 Terriglobales bacterium
AGTCGTGGCGAACACCCAGGAGTGAAGCAACACGGCGTATGCCAGGGCGCTGGCTGAGGCAATCCCGGCCAGACCCATTCCGGCAACCACAAAAAACTCGTACGTGCCAACCGCCGAAGGGCCTGCCGGCACCATGAGGCCAAGCCCCAGCACGGCTGCCACGACCACCGCGTACGGCACGGCCAGGGGTAAGCGCAGTGGCCTAGCCATAGCCCAGATCAATCCTGCTTCCGTTATCCATATCAGGGCGGTCGCGGTCGAAAGCAAGATCAACTGACCAAGAGAAGTAATCCCATCCAGCCCATTGGCAAATGACCCGAACCACGCGGCGGCCTTGACGCCAAAGGAATTCATCCGGGCCGCCTCGAAGATTGCTTGCATCCGCTCAATGAACCAGGTTGCACGGTACCGCAACAGGAGGACCAAAGCCAGAGCCGATCCAAACACGATCGCAGCCGCCAGCACCAACTTTGCCAGCCAATTAGGAGGGCTGATGTATCCTAATGCCAACAGCACTATCCCCAGGAGCGCCAACCCGTCCGTCAACTTCTCAATCCCCAGCGTTGCCAGAGCAGCGGTGCTGGCAGTTAACGAACGGTCGTGGCCAATCAAAACGCAGCGCGCCAAGTCGCCCCCGCGCCCGGGAATAAAATTATTAGCGGCGTTGCCAATGGCAAGGATGCGCAAGGCCTTCCCAAAACTCGGCCGGACCTGGCGAGGAAAGATGAGCTGCCACCGCCATGCCCGCAGCGGAAGATTGATTACAGTCATCAGCAACGGAAGCAGCAACCGTGCTGGGTCAAGTTGTCGCAGCGTTTTCCAGGTGTTCAGCAAGTCAACCCGCTTGAGCAATAGCCCCGCAAAGCAAAAGCTGATTAACACCCCCAGCACCAGAGATCCGAGCGCTCGCTTGTTCATCTGTCCCGCGCCACCGAATCGGCATTATCCTTCGACGAGTGCGAGCGAGCAGCCAAAACCTGGTTTCCGGCCAGGCGTTCGATAATGTAGCGCGGGCGGCGTCGGGATTCATCAAACGCGCGCCAAAGATACTCGCCGAGCACTCCCAACATCAGCATCTGCGCCCCGCCCAGGACGAGGACGACAACCATGAGAGAGGACCAACCCTGAATCGGGTGAAGCAGAAAGGAGTTTACAACCACCACGACGGCATAAGTGAAGCCGCAGAGCGCCACCGTGAATCCCAGGCAAGATATCGCACGGATGGGAAGGTAGGTGAAGGACGTGATTGCATCCAGCGCAGCTTTAAGCCGCTTTTCCAGCGACCATCCAGACTTGCCACGAAACCGCGCCTGCTTGTCATACTCGACCTGATCCTGGCGAAAACCCATCCAGGTAATCAAGGCCATCAGGCTCACATTTCGTTCCTGGAACTCGTTCAGAGCGTCTATCACAACCCTGTCCATCAGCAGGAAATCAGCCCCGGTCGGCCCCATTTCCTTTATCCCAACCAGGTAGCGCATAATCAAGTAAAACAGTTTTGAGGCCAGGACGGTTCCACGCTTTTCACCGCGGCGGAGGCGGCGAACTGCCCACACTATATGTGCGCCTGCCGACCATTTTTCCATCAAGGACGGCAGAATTTCCGGTGGATCTTGCAGGTCGGAGGCCATCACTACAGCGCAGTCGCCTCGAGCGCGCTCCAAGCCGCAAGCTAGCGCCACGTGCGAGCCAAAATTCCTGGAAAAGCGATAGGCGCGGACACGATTGTCAAGGACGGCCAGCGAACTTATCGCGTCAAAGGTTGCGTCGGTAGAGTGATCATCAATAATAATCCACTCCCACGTCAAATCAGTGGCATCCATGACCACGCGGAGACGGTTCCACAAATCCGGCAAGTTGGCCGCTTCATTAAATGCGGGCGTGATCACCGACACCATTCGTTGCCGGGATGGCGCTGCCGACGCGGCCAATTCACTTGGAGAAGCTCCTGGATTCATATCTGGACCTAATCGCCGCATGGTTTCGGGCGGGATTTTAGCTCAGTGTGCGCGGTTCCGCTTTGAGCGTTCTCATCCGAAGCCTTCTGAATCAGACCATGCTTCCAGCGCCGCGCTGGCACATCGAAAGAGGCCAACTCAAAACCGTGGCCGCCTACGCCCCGGGTGAAGTCAAGGAATGCGTCGTTTTGCTCCACGTTGTCACACAAGAGCCATCCACCGGCACGCAAGTATCTCCATGCCAGCGAAAGCTCGAACATCATGTGGCCGTAGCTGTGGTCGCTGTCGTGCAAAAAGGCGTCAAGCCGCCTAAGTCCATCCAAAATGCGAGGCAGCAGCACTTTTGCGTCGCCAAGGTGCAGGCAGTGGCGCGACCGCAAATACGAGGGTATGGCCCATCCCGGCTGCCTTCCCACCGGAAGCGGGTTCGTGCCCTGATCCAAAATTCTTTCTTCCAGAGGCGGCAAATCGATCGAGTAGAGTGTTCCTGTTCCATTGCGGTGCATGGCTAGCAAAATGAAGGCGCTACTGAAGCCGTTGAGTACACCCGTTTCAACGAAGACCTCCGGCCGGAAGGCGCGGGTAAAGAGATAAAGCAGGCTTCGATAAACGCGCAATTCGTCGACGTGACGAAACTGGACACCGGCAAACTCGCGCACCGGACTTATGGCGGCATTCAGCGAGGATAGGAAGTCGCCACTCACCTGCAGTTCGCCGTAGTAGCTCTCTAAGAGCGCCGACTCAATCTTCCATTTCATCGCCAGGGCGGGCAAATGATCGCCCAGTGATAGTGGACTCGGATTCTCAATGCCAGTAGTTGTCGGCGCGCTCAAATCTACCCCCGAAGTACAGTCCTCACTTAACTCGCCTGCTCAATTATGGGGTGCATGCCTGGACGGTTCCGTCCGGCTCAACATGGCAATCATAACCGGATCACAGCCGGAGGCCAGCAACCTATCTTGCAGGGGCGCAAGCTCATAATGGACACGCCTAAAATCCACATTGCCGGAAGCTGTGTCTAGTATTGCATAGCTAGCCTGAGGATTATAGTCGCGCGGCTGTCCAACGGATCCTGGATTTATGACAAATCCATTTCCGCAGCGCACCCGCATGGGACGATGGGTATGGCCCAGCACCAGTATCTCATTTTGTGCCAGCGATATCTCGCTTAGCTTTGGCGAATCGGGATAAACATATGCTTCTTCACTCCATGGTGCGGCATGGCACAACCGGACTGACATCCTACCCCAGCGAAATTCCATGACTGTGGGCAGTGTGCGCAGCCAAGCGAGGTGTTGTACTGCGAGTGTCTGTCGCGTCCATTCCGTGCGGTAGGAGGCAGCACGATCGGGATTAGGAGTCAGTTCCCCCAAGACATACGCATCATGGTTACCGCGAATGGCGCAGATGTTGTGCCTCCGTACCAACTCGCAGACTTCGTTGCTATCGAGATAATAGCCGACCATATCTCCCAGACAGAGAAGGATGTCAACGTTGGGAAGATCGTTGAGGACCGCGGAAAACGCCGGAAGATTTGCATGAATATCGGATAGCAGCGCAACTTTCATTGTACCCACCAACCGGGGCGATCAGCTTTGGTCCGCTCCCACGCGATATATTCCGAAAGTCCCTGTGCAAGTGAAAGAGTCGGCCGGTAGCCCAGGCCGGCGGCGGCGCGAGAGAGATCCACGTCCCAGCGCCACCCATCTTCGACATCGGGCAAACCTGCGGCGGTAGCCGTACTTCGCGTGCCGGGAGTCAATTCCACCACAAGATGAGCGAGGTCTCGCATCGTGATCGCCTCACTCCCACCAACGTTGTAGACGCCCGGGCAAGAGGTGCTGGACGCCAGCAGGGCCGCCCTGACGACATCAAACACATGAACAAAGTTTTGGGCCCGGGTTCCGCTGCCGAACCACTGAACCTTTTGCCCAATAAGAGCATTCCTGACGAACTGTGCCAAAACAGCTCCTGGCGGCATTCCTGGCCCGTAAGGCGATGTTATGCGGAGCGAACTAACCCTGGTTTCACTGCGTCTGAAGATCTCGCATGCCATTTCACCGCACCACTTTCCCAGATGGTAAAAGTGACTGGGCCTTGCCGGATGGTCTTCAGTAATCGGCAGGAATTCAGGTTTGCCGATTATCGGCAGGCTGGAGGCATAGACCACAGAAGATATTCCCAGCTCGCTTGCAAGCACCAGCAAGCGGGCAGTC
>JBEKOS010000439.1:0-4145 GCA_049521535.1 Terriglobales bacterium
ATGTGACCGTGCGCCCGAATGGCACGCTCGTGCCAATCCGCAACTACCAGGCGCTGGCCTCTCTCGAATTTCATCCCATGCCGAAGCTGGACATCTACGCTTACGTCGGCGGCGAGTATGACGCCCGCGCCTGGTACCTAAATTCTTCCGGTAAAGCCCAAGGCTATGGCGCGCCGCTGTTCAACAACTACGGCTGCTACACCGAGGCCATTCCGGGTACGACTGCGGCCGCCGGAACCACTGCGGGCCCGGGCTTTATTCCAGGATCGCTCACCAACTGCACTGCCGATACCCGCAACGTGATCGAAGGCACGCTCGGTTTCTGGTATCGGTTCTACAAGGGACCCAAGGGGACATTGCAGGTTGGCGCGCAGTACTCGTATGTAACCCGCAACACCTGGTCAGGAGTTGGAGTCGGCACGGTAAACGGCGCTCCCATCACCACAAATGGCCAGCCGGCCGCAATTGACAACATGGCCTTTACATCGTTCCGCTACTACCTGCCATAGAAGAAGCAGCAAGGAGGAAGTAGTAAGCAGCAAGCCGGAAGATAGACACCCTTCGCACTTGCTGCTTTTGGCTTGCTGTTTGTTGCCGACTCCTTGGTGCTTACTACTTCAATGCCACCAGGCTCGCGGCTATTTCCGAGTAGTCCTGCTTCTCGATGCCATGGACACGGCGGTTATACTCGTCCACCTTGGCGGAATAGTTCATGCTACAGAACTTGGGACCACACATGGAACAGAACTTCGCTTCCTTGTAGAAATCGTCTGGCAGCGTCTCGTCGTGCATGGAGCGCGCGGTTTCCGGATCGAGAGAAAGCTCGAACTGCTTTTCCCAGTCAAAGTTGTATCGCGCCCAGCTCAGCGCATTGTCGCGGTCCTGAACGCCCGGACGGTGCCGGGCCAGATCGGCAGCATGCGCGGCGATCTTGTAAGCAATTATCCCGTCTTTCACATCTTTTTCGTTCGGTAGGCCCAGATGCTCTTTAGGCGTTACGTAGCAGAGCATGGCAGCGCCGTGCCAGCCAATCATGGCTGCGCCGATGGCTGAGGTGATGTGATCGTAGCCGGGAGCGATGTCGGTAACCAGCGGCCCCAGGGTGTAAAAGGGAGCGCCCTGGCACCACTCGACCTCTTTATCGACTTGTTCCTTGATCTTGTCTAAGGGAACGTGACCGGGGCCTTCGATCATGACCTGGACATCGCTTTCCCAGGCCTTTTTCGTAAGCTCGCCCAAGGTGCGCAACTCCGCGAACTGGGCCTCGTCGCTGGCGTCGGCAATGCAGCCCGGACGCAGTCCATCGCCCAACGAATAGGAAACGTCATACCTGGCCAGAATCTTAGTAATGTCGTCAAAGCACTCGTAGAGGAAGTTCTGCCGGTGATGGTGCGCCATCCACTGCGCCAGGATCGCGCCGCCGCGGCTGACGATGCCGGTGATGCGCTTGGTAATCAGCGGCAAGTACTGAATCAGGACACCGGCGTGGATAGTCATATAGTCCACGCCTTGCGCCGCCTGTTCTTCAATCACTTCGAGCATGACGCTGGCATCCAGGTCTTCGACGCGCTTGACGCGGGAAATGGCCTCGTAAATCGGCACGGTCCCCACGGGCACCGGCGAGTGGCGCAGGATGGCCTCGCGAATATTGTGAATATCGCCGCCGGTGGAAAGATCCATGACTGTGTCAGCGCCATAGTGCACCGCCGTGTGCAGCTTGCGCAATTCCTCATCCACATTGGAGGTGACCGCCGAATTCCCGATGTTGGCGTTGATTTTGCACAGGGAGGCGACGCCGATGGCCATGGGCTCCAGTTCGGGATGGTTGATATTGGCCGGTATGATCATGCGGCCGGCGGCGACCTCATCGCGCACGGCCTCCGGCGTTATGCGCTCGCGAGCCGCAACGTATCGCATCTCGTCGGTGACGATGCCGTTGCGCGCAAAATGCAACTGGGTTACGTTGTGGTCACCGGTTTTGTCCGCATCCGCTTTGCGGTTGGCAATCCATTCGGCGCGCGGCTGCGGAATCCAGTTTTCGTGATTTCCATTACCGCCGTTTTTGCCGTTGTTGGGACCCATAGTCACACCTCAAATGATTCTGGAATTCGCGTTGGGTATAGGATTCAGGGGCCAGGTTCAAGGACGAACCCCATACGAAGCTCTTTCATTATATCGCCCGTTAAGGAACATCGATGGAACACACGAAATGGATGGATGGATGAGTTAATGGCTGGCGTTGCACAAGGTGGCATGCCCTTGACCAAGCCTGACCCAGCCGATAGAGTTTAATCAAGCAGGTGTAACCCCAATGATTGTTCCGGAACAAAGGGGCAAGATCGCGCGTTTTGGCGCGGCCTTCGCCGTCATCCTCATTTCGCTTGGTTATCTCGCCTGGACGGGCGTGGAACAGAGCAAGAGTTACTACGTAACCATCAAGGAGTTGCAAACGCTCGATGGGCGCTACAGCAAACGCCTGCGCGTCGCTGGAAACGTGGTCCCGGGCTCCATCCGCCGGGAAGGCTCCCATGTGCAGTTTGAGTTGAAGGAGAATGACCTCGTTCTCCCTGTTTCCTATCGGGGCATGGAAGCTCCGCCGGACACTTTCAAGGACGACTCCCAGGCACTCGCGGAAGGCAAGTATGGGCGCGATGGCGTTTTCGAGGCCAGTCAACTGCAAGCCAAATGCGCGTCCAAGTACGCGCCCAAAAAGGACCAACCTCAGAAGGATTAGCCGCGAAAGGCCTTGTCGTGCTGAGCGAAGCGAAGAATCTATGCATTCTTGTTTGGCCCGCAAAGTATATGGATCCTTCGCTTCGCTCAGGATGACAAATTCATTGCGGACGGCCCGCCACCGCTGACCACATTTGTCCATTGTCCACAGCGAACGCAAATCCGGTTGACCTAAGCGACGTTACCCGCCATTTTGGCCGGTTCGCGGCACTGCGGGCGGTGACCGCAAGCTTCGAAGCCGGCCGTCTATACGCAGTGCTGGGCGACAATGGCGCCGGCAAGTCCACCCTGTTGCGTGTTATTGCAGGATTGATTCCGCCGACGCGTGGGAAGGTGAGCCTATACGGCAATGCGCCTTCGGCGGTACGCGAGCGCATAGCATATATGGCGCACGCATCTCTGCTTTACGACGAACTGGATGCAATGGAGAACCTGCAGTACTTCGCCGGACTTTACGGCATCCATGACGACCGAGTTTGCCAGGAGGCCATGCATACCGTCGGACTGGACTCGACTCTACAGCGCCGCGTGGGCCAATATTCCCAGGGTATGCGGCAGCGGTTGTCGCTGGCTCGCGCCCTGCTGCACCGGCCGGAATTGCTATTGCTGGACGAACCCTTCTCCAACGTGGACATCGCTTCCGCACAATCCATGGTCGCCCTGATCGGCACCCTGCGGGATGGCGGCCGGACGATCTTTGTGGTGACACACCAGCCCTCGCTGCTGACAGGCGTGGCTGACGAGTTTATCCGTATGGCAACGGGAAGAATCGTAGCCAGGACCCCGACCTTCGACGAGTTCGCACCGGATAACCTGGCCGCCGGGGAGCTTGCCCGATGAGCGCTGCGGCTCAAGCCATTCTCGTACCAAGGAAGCCGGCTCCCCGCCTCTTAAGCGTGCTGCGGGCCACACTCGCAAAGGACCTGCGGATGGAGTGGCGTTCCAAAGACGCCATCAACGCCATGCTGTTCTTCGCGCTGCTGGTGGCGGTGGTCTTCAGCTTCTCTTTTGATCCGACCGCGGAAGAGTCGCGGCACATTGCCGGCGGGCTGATCTGGGTTTCCTTTTTGTTTGCCGCGGTCGTGGCGCTCAACCAGACCTTTGCCCGCGAGCTGCGCAACCAGGTGCTGGACGCTTACCGCATCTCACCGGCGCCGGCCAATTCCCTGTTCCTGGCCAAGGCCATCGGTAATTTCCTGTTCGTGGCCGTGCTGGAAGCCATCATGACGCCGTTGTTCGTGATGTTCTACAACTTGCGCCCGCTCGGTCCCGCGTGGGAACTGTTGCCCCTGGCAGTCCTGGCGACGTGGGCATTGGTGGTAAATGGCACCTTCTTTGCCGCCATTTCTATCCGCACCCGCAGCCGCGAAGTCATGCTGCCGTTGCTTCTGTTTCCCATTTCGATTCCGGCG
>JBEKOS010000440.1:0-4138 GCA_049521535.1 Terriglobales bacterium
TAAGCAACTCGCTGAAACGGGCTTTTGCCTCTTGTACCTGCCAGACTGACATAGCGTTTCTCCAAATTAATGGTAGCACCATCTAGTCAGGTAACTAGTCAGTTGGTGGCCTATGAACCGTCACGCCATAGGCCCGGCGGAGATGAATCCTTTGCCCGTGATTTTGACACGGGTTTCGTAGATCTCCTGGAGATGGTCGATTGCGCCCTGCAGGATTTTGTCGAGCTCATAACGGCGCACAACCAACAACTCGGTGCCGATGATCGAGTCCCAGTGCTCCTCGACCATCACACGATCAAGCGCGCGAGGAGTGGCTACATGGATCGAGTTCTGCCAATTCTGTTCTGACCCAGGACTGGCGAGCTCGATGAATAATTCGTCGTAGAAATCGGCGGGATCTGGTGGGCCGGCGTCGATGTCGGTCTGGCGAAAGTAATAGCGTGTAACCACCAGCTCGGCTTGGGGCCCCAAATGTTCCCCGGCAGGAGTTTCGGACGAGCGAATCAGGTACCGCACCTGTTCGTTCTCTTCTTCTTCGTGGGTGGTGGTATGGTTGCGCACCCAGCGCGCCACCAACGCGACGATGACGAGCACAAAGAGCGAGAACCAGAGTGTATTGGCAGGGATCACTGGACCTTCTTAAGAATGTAGACGCGTCGACGTATGCAACCCGGATAACCAATCGCGATTTTGGGCTTTCGAGCGGGGTGTGAGAATGCTAATTTCAACCCAATGGCCGAACATTTGTCATTCTGAGCCCCGCCAAATCCGCGCGGACGGGTTTTCCGCGCGAGATGTGGCGTGGGCGAAGAATTTCTGCATTTTGCGCCGAGATGCATAGATTCTTCGGCCACGCCGTTGCTCGCGCAACAAACATGCGCGGCAACGGCGGGCCTCAGAATGACAATCACGGTGGTTCAAGAATGCAATAACCAAGTTCTCACACACGCTCTTTCGCCCTCCAGACAGGCTATCAGAAGCGTGCCTTTGAACCGAGAGTTGCCGGCTGCAAACTGGATCACTCCTTCAGCAGGATGCCCGCGATAAAGGCCGTTGCCGCAGCCAGCAACCATTGCGTCAGGCCGCTTTGAGAGGTTTGGTTTTCGTCCGGTGCGCTCAAGGCGCCGATCAAACCGAGCATCAACGCTACGCAGCCACAAACGGTCCCAACGATAAGAGCGATTAAAGCTCCCGTCGTGAGTCCGAGTTTCGTGCGGAGGTAGTGGAGATTGAAGGCCATTGACCAATTCGCTTCAGGAAAAGCCGGCAACCTTCGATTGGCGCCGCAGACATGGCAAAAAAGGGAATCCACGACCAATTCACTGAAACATCGCGAGCAGAGGTCCCCGGAGTTTATGACCGTCGGAGACGACAGCCGGCCTGGAGGACGCCAGTACTCGCTCCTCAAGCTCTGAGATGGTCGGTACATTATGGGAACCCGCTACCTGGATTGGAGCGCACCTGTGTTGCCAAACTTGAATAAGCAGGAAACCCCTATGCGGCAGTAACTTGCGGTGATTCGTGCCAGCGCGCGAGCTGCTCGCTGACTAGAAAGATTTACTTAGGGCGGGAAACCTTAGTATCGCTTGGGCATTCGCACAAGTGTGCCCCTGGGCTGCGAGCGATGCCAAAAGCCCAGCAAGACCACCTCGGATTTGGTGAAAGTAAGATCTGCCGGGCGCCGGGTGCCCTGGTTGAAGATGTGTTTGTCCAGCAGTTGGTGCAGCCGGGCGACGGAGATTTCGAGATGGTCGGCAACCTCTTGTTCCGTATACATCTCGAACGCATTCGCTGTGTTAATCATGAGTCACTGTCAAAGCTTTCTGCCAGGTGCAACCTTTGTAACTCATATTCGTTGGCCGTCATATCGGTTAAACTACCCGAAGCAGATGCTGATGAAGCCTTATAAGGTGCTTACGGCGACCGGGTTGGCGTACTGTTTGTTGCTGAGTATCTTAGTAGTAAACCTATCCGCCATTGCCCAGGACCATCCAGCGGCCAAAACAGAGGTCGCCGCTCTGTTTCCGTCTGATTCCGATCCGCATGCCCGCAGTGGCGCCGACCACTTCTACAACATGGAGTACGACCAGGCCATTCACGATTATGAACTGGTGGTACGCCAGTATCCGGACGACCCGATTGCCTTAAACCACTTGCTGGCCGCGGTCTTGTTCAAGGAACTGAACCGGATTGGCGCGCTCGACACGGAGCTTTATTCCGGCAACAGCTTTCTTGCCGCCAAACAAACCGCAGTGGATCCCAAGGTGAGGCAGCGCATCAGCGACCTTACGGACCAGGCAATGGCGCTTTCGGACCGGCGGCTGCGGGCCAACCCCAACGATGTGTATGCGCTCTATGCGCGGGGAATCACCAAGGCGACCCGCGCCACCACCCTGGGGCCAATGGACAAAGCGTGGTTTTCCGGGCTCCGCAGCGCCCTCGGCGCCCGCCATGATCACGAACGCGTGCTGGAGCTCGACCCGGGATTCACCGACGCCAAGATGGTGGTTGGTATTCACAATTACATCATTGGCAGCCTGTCATGGACGGCGAAGGTTGCCGCTTCCATGGTCGGATTAAGCGGAAGCAAGCAAAAAGGCATTCAATACCTTTACGATGCGGCCAACGGCGGGCAGGACGCCGCGGTTGACTCGAAGATCGTCCTGTCGCTGTTTCTGCGCCGTGAGCAGAGGTACCAGGAAGCAATCGCGCTGGTCACAGACTTGACCAACGCCTATCCTCACAGCTACCTGTGTGCGCTTGAGTATGCAAATCTGATGAACGCGGCTGGCCGTGGCCCCGAGGCGGTTGCCGCCTACCGCCGTTTGCTGGATGCCGGCAAGGCAGGCGCCTTTCCGCAATCGCGGCTTGAGGTGGCGGCGTGGGGCCTGGGAGAGGCCTTGCGCGGCCAGCATGATTTCCTGGGTGCAGCATTGGCTTACGAGTCGGTTTCCTCCTATCCGAGGGCGGAAACGCAGCTCAAGGACAGGGCAAACCTCGCCGCCGGGCAAATGTATGACTTGCTCCAGAAACGCGATCTGGCGCTTAAGAAGTACGAGCAAGTGGTCGCCGCTGCAGACGACCCCGTCCGGGCCAGCGAAGCCCGTCGCTATATGAAGCAGCCCTACCAGGGGGGCAGCGCCCGGCTCTAATGTGGCGTTACGAAAATGCGGAAACTTGACCGGCTCACATGTTAACCGCGGATTTAGACGGATGGAAGCGGATTTACAGGGATTGTTTTTCTCTTTTGCTTTCCGATCCGCAAAAATCCGCCTAAATCCGTTTTGATCGGCCGTTGAAAGCTGTTTCTATTGAGTCAACGAAATTGCCGAACGCAGCACTGGTTGAAGAGGTTACGCCAGGCTTTGATCCCGGATTGAGCATAATTGCAACTTTTTGAAGGTATGGCACGTATCCTTAGTCGGAAGGGAGTTTTAGGGGGCCAGCCATGTATTGCAACTACTGCGGAAAAGTAATTCAGGACGACGCTAATTTATGCGCCTATTGCGGGAGACGTGCGGGCGGAATCGAAGCCCGGCGGCGTCTCCTGCGTCCGCCGATTGGTCGCAAGATAGCCGGTGTCTGCCTGGGATTTGCCGAATACTTTGATTTGGACGTTACGCTAATTCGCCTGGTGACAGTGATCATGGCAATCTTCGCCTTTCCGATGGCCGAGATCGCGTACCTCGTGTGCTGGATTGTGATTCCCGAGGCGCCGATGATGATGCCGGCGATTGCGCCACATGCAGGCGTGCCGTCGCATTCGGCGCCGCAATCCTGAAGGAGCATCCATTGCAATTGCCGGGGTGCGATCTCGGAACAATTGTGGCGATCGGCGAACAACAGCATAGCGTGCTTCAAAACTGGATTCGTAGTAGGGCAGGGCTTCACGGGTGCGTGGGACCCGAATATTTGTGCATCTCCCAACCTTTGTCATTCTGAAGCCCGCCAAATCCGCGCGGGTAGTTTTTCCGCGCGAGATTTGGCGTGGCTGAAGAATCTCTGTACTTATGAGAAGTTGCATAGATGCTTCAGCCACGCCAACGTCTGCACGGCCAAGAACGCCGCTGGCGTTGGCGGGCTTCAGCATGACAACGGGACCGGTACAAATCGAGTTCACACGTACGCTCTTCAGCCC
>JBEKOS010000441.1:0-4121 GCA_049521535.1 Terriglobales bacterium
TAGGTGTACTCACGATAATCGACGGTGAGGGGGAAAAAGTCGATGCCTTCCCTGGCTTCAGGAGAGGCGACAGCGGTGGCCAGAACGACGGTTTCGCCGGTTGTGACCAGTGCGGCGCCGGAGGCCTGCTTGGCCATGCGTCCGGTCTCAAAGACCAGCCGCTTTCCGCCGGCAAGCTCGACGGCTACTTCATGCTTGGTAGACATAGTGTCCTCGTTTCATTTTGTTCGCTTGAAAAATCTTGTGAGGGGAATGCGCTGCGAGGGTGCGGAAAAACCGGCGATAGAAACAAGCTACGCGCAAAAGAGTGGGATGTGCGCGGGGGAGCGGATTCTCCCGGCCTGTTTGTGAGTGCACATGCCTGGGCCGCACGCAGCCGATAGCTGTGCGCAGGTCCTGACAGCGGGTAGCTTTCGCCAGGTACACAAAGGCCCCAGGTTCTGGGTGGAACAGGGGCCGTGACCAATGCTCGGTCTGGGCGCTTCCAGTTCAAAGTGGGCTTTCCGATTACTTGCGGATCCCGAGTTTGCCGATTACGTCGCGATAGCGATCCGTATCATGCGTCTTCAGGTAATCCAGCAGGCGGCGGCGCTTGCTGACCAGTTGCAAAAGACCCCGCCGGGACGCGTGGTCCTTCTTGTGCGTCTTGAAATGTTCGGTCAGTTCGCTGATGCGCGCACTCAGAATCGCGATTTGGACCTCCGGTGAGCCGGTGTCCGTATCATGGGTGCGGAAGCTTTCAATCAGGGTAGTTTTCTTAGCAGTCGCCAGCACGGCGTTTATTACTCCTCTTGTCTTCTCAGGTCCACTCTCAAGTGTCTAAAGTGAGATTACCATGAATGGGCGGTCGGAGGGAATTCCAGGCCGACGGCAGGAACCAGAGTGCAAACCCAAGCCAGTCATCGGACGCCGAACCGGAAGAGCCGGCTGTCGAAGCGCTCCTTGATGACCTCGGCTACCTGCACCTGTTTGGCGTCAGGATGCTCGGGATTGAGCAGGTAGTTCCAGGTGTGAGGCGCAATGACGGAAGGGACACGCGCCAGCGGCGTCTCCTGCGAGGCAAGCCAGGCGTCGCCGAGGCGACGGGTCAATTCCAGGTTTTGCTTCCATTCAGTCCCAACGGGGGGATCAAGCGGCTGGATTGCAAGCCCATCGGGGACTGAAATCTTTAGCAAAATATAGAAATCCGGGGTGTCTTCGCTCTCTACGTCGAGATGCACAAGCGTTTCAACAAGAGCCGCCATCGGGGACTCGGCCAAGTACACGATTCGGGAGCCTGCCGTGTGCCAGCGGGCACCGGCTTTGCGGCCACCATCGCCGTTCAGGTCAATGTAATCGCTGATACGCCAGAGGGTCTGCATCAAGGTGAGGTTGTTCAGCTTGGGCGACAGGTTCTCGCGCTGGCGAGTGATTGTCTGTGAAACGGAAGCAATGGACATACGAAACCTCTCGTTCGGTCTCGTCTGCGTCCATTTCGCCTCGAAGCGCCTGTTCTGCCCCTTCGGCTCAGCTTTGGCTCTGCTGATTTTTTCGCTCGACGGATAGATTTCACAATCGTTTTGAGCGTCTTACCGGCTACTCGGGCGGCTTCCCGAAAAAGTATGCTCGCATTGCAAAATCCGCGTTGCAAACATAATACCACTCGTTGGAATCGCACTCGAAGTACCAGTGGATCAAGCAAACATCCCCTCATCGATCTGAATCAGCATCTCTTCCACTTGACGGCCGCCCAAATCGGTTCGCAGCATCGCAAGCGGCGTTTGCTCTTCAAAACGCATCTTGGGCTTCGACAACCAGCGCCGTGCCTTTTCAGGATTCCCAAATACCCGCACCGCCAACGCATAGACCCGCGCCACCCGCGCCAACCGATCTGACTCATCGAGGCTCAGCGGCTCCTGCCGTTGACGGCGGTGTTTCAGCGTTCGCGCCGGTATGACGACCTCGAGTAGATCCTTGAGCGCAAAACCAGAGGAGGCGGCGAACTCCTCCAATGCAGGAAGCGGCACACCCTGCTCCACTGCCTTCCAGTCCAACTGAAAGGTGGGCTGCGCGACGACCGGAACTGGGAGAACTTGACTCATAAGGACATTATGCCACAGATTGTGCGGCATTCTGTCCTTTTACCGCAAAATGCCGAGAGTGTTCGAAAGCTCACAGGATTATAGGAATTTAGCTTTGATCCGGGCTTTGTCGTGAAGTGCTTCTGGCTGAAACAGTCAAGCGAGGATTACTTCCGAATAGCCGGTTATCCGTCCGGAACCCGAAAACTTGTAGTTTTCTCCGTTTGCAGCGCTCAAAGAGTGAGTGGCTGGGCATTCAGGCCCTGCGGCATGTTTTCATCGACTTTCCGCAACAGTTGGCTATTCCGCGACCCGGTTTTCTCCCAATCGGCCCGCAAATAAATTCTGCATTGCGACGTTGCCCGAATCATCTACTCTGCATCTAAGTGACCATGAAGCGTACCTTGTTCTTTACCTTAACTTTGGCGCTGCTCACCGCGATCGGCTGCACTCCGGCCCAGCGCAACCCCGACGCAATCCGTCAGGACGCAACCAAAGCCACCGCTGAAGCCAAACAGGATGCAAAAGCGGTCGTACAGGGGGTGGAAGACGGCCTCAAGACCAAGGGGCAAGTGAATATCAACAACGCCACGCCCGATCAGCTTGAAGCTCTGCCGGGAATCGACGCCGCGCGAGCGCGAAGGATCATCGCCGGCCGGCCTTACCAGAGTCCCGACGATCTGGTGAAGCGGCACCTGGTTGCGAAGGCGGAGTATGACCGGATTGCGGGGCAGGTGGTGGCGGAGTAGCTAGGGCGCTGGGTGCGGAATTCATGCGCTTGCGATATTCGTTGATCTGGCGCGGCAGCTCATAGAGGTAACGCACCAGGAAGTCGACGAAATTGATGATGTCCCTTGTGTCCTGTGAAGTGGGCGGGGGCCCGGATTCCACCGGCAAATGAGGGTGCGCCCCGCCCGCCTGCCGATGCGATCTCAATAACCCCAGTCGTGAAGCTTCGAAGCTGCATCCAAGGATGCATGAGCATGAAAGCCTCCTCCCGCTCCAGTCACCTGCGGGTAAATCTCTGGCTCGTCTTGCTCAGTATCCTCGCCGTTGGCATCGTGCTCGGTTTCTTGTTGCTCTCGGCTTTTGCTCACGTCGCACAAACCGGATTATGGAGCCGCTTCGCTGGTTACGTGACCGGTCGCAGCACCAGCATCGACGTCTCCTCCACTGCAGTCGTTGAGAAGATTCGTCAACTGTCGCGCCTGGAAACGGTTGTTTATTCGCTCGATAAAATCGTGGAGGGCGACCGCCTTAGCGCGTACTTGCCAGACTTTCTGGTTGGCGATAAGCTTCTTCTGGTTGCCCACGGAGAAGTGATCGCCGGCGTGGATCTGGGCCAGCTCAAGACGGGCGATGTTTTCGTGAAAGGCGATACCGTCCACGTTCGACTGCCCGCGCCGCAAGTGCTCACCACGCGCATCGATAACGGGCGCACAAAAATCTATTCCCGGACGACCGGCCTGCTTGTCGAGGCGGATCTGAACCTCGAATCCCAAGTACGCCTGGCCGCCGAGCAGCAGATTACCCAGGCCGCGCTCTCCGATGGCATTCTCGACAAAGCGCGGCAGAACGCCCGGACCAGCGTCACCGCTCTGCTCTATGGATTGGGCTTCCACATAGTCGATGTGCAGTAGAACATGTCCCCAAAACGCGTGGTGCGGCCTAAATCTTGCAGAGCTTTGGCCCTGGCAAAATGGAGACTCCGACCATGTGGAGGCGACCGGAAGTGCACTGGCCCGAGGCTTGGAAAGGAATATGGAAATCCCAGGTATCACCTTCTGCCCGGTTGGGGCGAGAAAAACCACGTACGGCAAGAAAGTGAGAGGATAAGGACACGACTATGCTTGTATGCGCTCATTGCCGGAGTGAAATTCATGAAAATAGCAGATTCTGCTCAGTCTGTGGCAAAACCGTTCACTCTGCTATGCAAATGCACTCTTGTCCAAGACAGGATATTTCAGCGGTAAGTCGGGTATAAAGGCAAGGCTGCGTCAATCTGATAGGTTGGGTTTGCGAGAACTCACCGTCAGAGGAGGACACAGCCTTGTCCACAGT
>JBEKOS010000442.1:0-4111 GCA_049521535.1 Terriglobales bacterium
GCGGATCCGCCGGGTGCACCAGATTCGCGCTGATGGTTTTCGGCGCAAACCTTTAGGTTGCTGCGGTCGTCATGCACAGCACCCCCGTTTTACCGCGGTTACCTTCCCACGTTAACCGCGCGCGAGCACCACGCGAACGACGAACGCGGGGGCACCGCGCCAGTTGCTGCGCGAAACCCAGTGTGCGCTCTGCGGTGTCTAAGAGCTTATGAAATGCTTCGTCTTATTCCGAGAATACGGTATGGTCCTCCTTGTGACCCTTACCATATGCGCGTTCGGTCAGGGGCGCAGCTCCGGTCCGGCCGGAGGATGCGGTAAGCCAGTGGACGGCGTTGAGCTTTGTCTTTCGCGTTCCGCGACGATGGATGCGGCGCTCGAGGTCAGGAACACCGGGACTAAGAGTAAAGTGCTTAATTTAGGCATGATGGTAGCCAACGGCGCATCACTTTATCCAACAGCAATCAACTTGGTGCTAACGGACACAGAAGGGACGGAGTATCACACTGCATTAGCCGAGTCTTTTGCGGTGATGGGCGGCCGTATCGATCCCATGATCGTTCTGGATCGTCGTCCGTAAGAATCGGACATGAACGAACCGATCCCTTCGGCCCCGTCTACGAGGAACCCAGCAAGTTGGGCCTCGCTCACTGACCAGCCACTACATTTTGTGACTTGATATTTGCTCGCTCCGAATTAAAGAATGGTAGGCGAACATATGGCGAATATGCCAAAGAGCAGTTTTGGGTTTCTTGTGCGCGGGGCCTTGCGCACGATTTGTTGTGCTGTTGATTCGATCCTAGCCAAGGCCTTGGGAGGCTGGCAGGTGAAAAAGCGGTTGGCAATGTGGCAGCCTGGCAGCCTTGCTCGTTTGAGCCGTACTATCTATCTGAAAACGAGCAGATTGTACGTCGTGGTCAAGGCTGCCAACGCCCGATTAATTGGCAGCCTTGCTACCATTCTTGGCGGTCTTGCTCGCGTGGCGCTTACCGCTGCAAGGCAGTGCTCATCCGCGTTCATCCGCTGCGCAAGCCTTGCAATTGCGCCCTGAAAACTGGAAACTAGAAATTGGATTTTCCGCATGTCGCTAACCGCTACCCAGGCCCTTGACCTGTTCCGCTCTGACGACCTCATTGGCATCGCCATGGAAGCCGATGCGGTGAGGCGCAGGCTGCACCCGGATGGCGTCGTCAGCTACATCATTGACCGCAATATCAACTACACAAACTTCTGCACTGAATATTGCACCTTCTGCGCTTTTTACCGCCCGCTGAAAGGACCACGCGCGCAGGAAGGCTACATCCTCGACTTTGAAGTCATCCACGACAAGATTCGAGAAACTTTAGAACTGGGCGGCACCGGCGTGCTCATGCAGGGCGGCCTTCACCCCGACCTCAAGATCCAATGGTTTGAGCAAATGCTCAGCGGCATCAAGCAACGGTTCCCCCGGATCTGGCTGCATTGCTTTTCGGCATCGGAAATTCTGGCAATTGCAGAATACAGCGGCATTGACGTTGAGGAAACCATTCGGCGATTGCGCGATGCCGGGCTCGATTCCATCCCCGGCGGCGGCGCGGAAATCCTGGATGACGACGTGCGCCGCAAGATTGCCCGCCTGAAGTGCATGACCGACGAGTGGCTGCTGGTCCATCGCACGGCGCATAAGCTGGGCATGCGCACCACGGCCACCATGATGTTCGGCGTTGGAGAAACGCTCGAGCAGCGGATCAACCATTTCCTGCGCGTCTACGAATTGCAGGAGGAAACCGGCGGGTTTACGGCATTCATTCCCTGGACATTCCAGCCGCATAACACCGCGCTCGGCGGCCGCGGATGGGACGAAACCACCTCGGTCGAATACCTCAAAACTCTTGCCATCTCGCGCCTTTTTCTCGACAACATTGAAAATGTTCAGTCAAGCTGGGTAACGCAAGGGCTCAAAGTGTGCCAGCTCGGCTTGCGTTTCGGCGGCAATGACGTGGGCTCCGTCATGATTGAAGAGAATGTCGTGCGCGCAGCCGGCACCACCAACTGTACTACCGAAGAAGAACTGCGCCGCATGATCCGCGAAGCCGGCTTCCGTCCGGTGCAGCGCGACACCCTCTATCGCACCATGTTCTTGAACTGAATTTCTCACTTCAACTTAAGGTGGGTGGTGTCGTAGCGAAAATCTACCAAACCGTCCCGGTAGTCGATAACGACCGTCAATTTTCCAAGCACGTCGTAGCCGAGGATGCCGGAGATTTCGGTGCCGGTCGCCTGGCTGAAACGGGAGAGATCAAACGTCGTGATCTCGAGGTCGGTCTGGACAAACCGTCCGAAACCCAGGCTCACTTTGTCCGCCGCGCGGACATCTTTCACCTTGCCGTTCAGTCCGCGGACTTCCAGGTCGTCCCGCGGGCGCACTTTGGTCGCTTCGGCAGCGAGGCGCGGTGCAATGGCGTTCATCGCCGCTCCCGTGTCCAGCAGAAAGAGCTTGTGCGTGGCCTGCTTTCCGGGCTTGGGATTGATTACCGTAGGCACGAGCAGGTAATGGCCAAAGCGATATATGCGGGTATATGACTCCATTTCCGGCGCAACATAGGCGTCATACAACAGCGGCGACACGCTCCGGGGAGGGCTTTCGGCATCCTCGTCGTCCTGATCTTTATCCTCACCTTTATCCTTATCCTGCTCGGCATGGGTCTCCTGCGCGGGAATATCGGCCTCGTTGTCATCCATCGCGCCGCCGCTAGTTAATCGCGCGGGACTTACGAACTTCTCGTCCGGACGCGGCGGCAAGGGGCCCAGTTTGAACTTGCGTCCGGGGAAGTCCATAGTGACCAGAAATGCGGAGAATACGTCGGCTCCAATCAATCCATCGGCATTAAGCCCTGGATTCTTGTCGATGACTTCCACCGGACAATCCTTGAATTCGAGTCCCCCGATCCTGATGCTGTCCACAAAGGCGGCATAGCCCCCGGCGGGTCCTTTATCGCCCATGCCGAGAATCTCGTCGTCTGCGAAACGCACCGCTCCGACTTTCTTCGCCTGTCCGGGTGTAAGCAGAAGCCCGCTGGCGCCGGTATCGAGCCGCAGCCGCGTGCGCTGGCCGTTAAGAACCACCTCCAGGGCGCCGGCGATTCCACCCGTGGTCGAGAGATCAGGCTGGTAATTGCCATCGGGCCGTACGGCATGTAGCGGGGCTTCAGCCGGCATCGAGGCCGTAGCCAGACGGCAGCGCTTCTGCGGATACTTGAGCCATGCCTCCTCTTCCGCCAGAAGCCGCTCCCACTCCTTCCGTCGCTCGGGATCCCTGCCGACGGCGCCGGCGAGGCCCCCTTCCAACTGCGCAATGCGGTCCTTACGAGGGAGAGCAGAAAACCATTCCCTTTGTACGTCCGGGTCCCAAGGTGACAGTTGATAGGCCTGCTCGAGTTGTGGACGCGCCGTGGCATGAAAGGACGATGCCTCATTCACGCGATACAAATCGAAATGGACGCGACCCAGGCAGGGATCAAGGGCCAGGGCTGCGCGAAAATCCGCTTCTGCCGCGCTCAACTCTCCCTCACGAAATTTGAGCTCGCCATGAGCTATAAAACCCGGCGCAGATTTGGGAACCAGTGAGCGTTGGCGCAGGAGTGCATCCGCCTCATCCAGCTTGTTCTGCTCCAGCAGTGCACGCGTCAGACCAAGCTGCGCAGCCTCAGAATTCGCATTTTCGTGGAGAAGCGCCCGGTAGCGGGTCTCCGCTTCCGGATATTTTCGGGCAAGAAGCAGCTCATCGGCCGCATGAGTGGGTCCCGCGGGATTTTCGTGCGATATAGTGCAGGTGTGGGTTGGTTCCTTTCCATTATCCGTATCCACCATGGAAGGAGCGGTTGTTGGGCGCGGCGGAACCATTCCAACGCCGCCGTTCGGCGTGGGATTCTTGGGCGCAGGAGGAGGCGTGACGCTGTCCTGTGCCACCGTGTGTGGCGGTGCATACGCAATAAAGACCACAAACAACGCGGCCCCAGCGCAACGTGCCATTGCGATAGTATCCCACGAGCAGAGGCGGAAATCCTCAGGAGGCTTCTCGATTCGGATAACGGCCCGTCAGCTTCCGGAACCGGCGGCATCCGGCAGGAACATA
>JBEKOS010000443.1:0-4076 GCA_049521535.1 Terriglobales bacterium
GTCAGGGAACTATGCCACCTATGGCGCTGTCGTGGGAAAGACTTTCAATCTTACCGGAAGCGCCACCGTCATCTACGACACCAACCTGGCAAGTGAGACTACACAAATTCCCATTACCGTGTCCGCAACTCCGAGTTCGTTGCACGTAGACCAATTTAGCTGGAGCGCCTATTAGAAAGGAACAAAGGCGGGAAAAGGTACGTAATCGCGACGGGACCACGTCATCCTAGGTGGCTGGACAAACGGCACCGGCGTCGGGCCTGCCATCGCCTCGAACGTGCGTATCTCCAGCCGAAGGCAAACCGGCAATGCAATTCTCGATTCTCGCGGCAAGCTCGGCAACGCCCGATTCCTCCATCATGGTCTTATGGTTGCCGGTCACTGCGTACGATTCGAATCCGCCGGTAACCAGGTCCGCCCAATTGGCGTGCGGATGGCGATAGCTGGGCAACTGCGAGGGATACAAGGCTACTACGCGACCGGGATATGGTTTGGGCTCGTATTGCTGCACAGCGGCATCCAGGCGGGCGTCAAATTGCACCCCACCTCCGGATGATTGACGGCGGCGCCAACCTATGGAGGCCACTCGCTCGCCCGCGTATTCGCCAAATTCAGTCATCCGCAGTCGGATGATCTGGCTTAGATGAAAACGCACTTTGCTCGCCCAGATTATGCTCGGCTCAGTCCGCTGGTAAAGCACCGGGTTTACGGAGTCAATGACGATTACCAGTGCAACTTCACTGCCCTGCCGGCGGAATTGCTGAGCTACTTCATACGCCAATACTCCGCAGTTGCACCATCCACCAAGATAATAAGGACCCTCCGGCTGGAATGATCGGATGGCTTCTATCAGGCAGGATGCCAGTTCCTCCATGCGGAATCGATGCGGCAATGCTCGGGTCGCCGCCGTATGTACGGGAATTCCGACGAGACCCCGATTGCCGACCACGTGGTCTGCGAGCCGCTGCGCAATGTGCATATCGATCCACAACAACGGCGTGCGCGGCGTGGACCAGTGGATTTTCTCCCTGGGTGTCGCAGAGACAACGGCTCCGCGAGGTTGCTGCGGAATCGCCGACTGCCTTGTCGTGGAGGCTCGAAGCGGCGCAGGCATTTTATAAACTCTAAGGACAGCAGTATATAAGCTGCTTGCCCGTTCACAAAGCAAATTCCATTCGGCAGTATTAATGGTGGTCTAAACGAGCGATGAGTCAAATCACCGCAACTTTACTGTGGCAAACAAGAACATCGATCATCTTTACAAAATTGAACATTGTCTTACAGTGGCGTGCTTGCAGATTAAGACTAAAGACGCACATGGCCTATTTCCGCGCCTGCAGAGGTTGACCTGATAAACGCAATTCGACCATACAACTGCGGCCTAACTCCGGCGAAGACTTGGCGCACTTTTGGCGAACTTCCATTGGCAACTATGCGCCATCCTCGCTAGCCTGGCGCTCCTGAATCCAGAATCTCAGAAGGCGCGGCCGCAACCGCCGGGACAGAGAGACACTCGGGCGCCGGCAACTGAGGCTGACGAGGCAGTTGTTCGATTACCAAATGGTCTTGAGCACTTTGGATTCCCGAATACGGCGGTCCGCTGTAACCAGGGGCAGTCCCTGAATTAGAGCAGTGGCGCCAATGATTCTATCGATTGGGTCGTTCGGGTATGCCGCCGGGAAGTGAACAGAGCGGGCGGCAATGACGGCGTCCATGGGAATTACAACAAAGCGCGACTCCACTTCTTGCAAGAAAGCCTCCACGGAAACGTCCACCTCAATACGTTTACGCTGAACGAGGTGGGCAAGCTCGAACAAGGAAATTCCGGCGATGGCGAGTCCGCCGCCCTGCCGTCGTGAATCATCAATGGCAGCTTGCGCTCGTTTCGACAGCTTGAGGCGATCCATAGCAATCCAGGCCACCACGTGCGTATCGAGCAACAGCATCAAAGGCTCTCCCACTCCTGCGCGGCAATCACCGGGCTGACAACATCCCCGAGAATCCTGCCTTTGCCTGACATAAAGTTGTAAAAATCATCCGGATCCGAATCTGCCGGTACCAGTTTCGCGACCGGCTTGCCACGCTTGGTGATGATGACCGCTTCGCACCTCGCCTGCACTTCATCCATCACCGCGAGACAGTTGGTCTTGAACCGGCCAGCCGGCATTGTTCTAGTCTTCATCACATTCACCGCTTGAGTCCATAGTCATCCGACTATGGATATACTATAAGATTGTACCTTGTCATCACAATCGGGGTTCTCCATCTCGATTGCTTTGGACCGTTGTTGTTGGGTGGAATTAGCAGGCAAGATGTGGCGCTGGATCGAGCCCGAGGGCAATGGAAAGTGGTTTCTTAGACAGCTTACTGACGGCTGAACACCGGCAAGGGCTCGGCTGGCGCCTGGCAATCGTGTGTTGGCGCCTGTTCCCCGTCCTCTTCAGCCTGTCGTTCCTGAATCCATAATCGCAGGCGCAGGGCTGCGACCGCGTCGATGGTCGAAAACCGCACACCCGCTGCGCCATTGGTGTCTGACCAAACCACATGACCGCGCGCCGTAATGGGTTCCTTCTGCCCGGGTATGGTAAATGCCACCGAGAGCCGGCCCACCAAATGCAACGGATCATTCGCCCCGATGATCGCGATCCCTCCCAGGCTTACGTTGCTGGAGGTGAACACGTGCTCGCCGCGCTGCGAAACCACTGTCACCGGCACAGTGAGCGCCGCCCGGAAAAATTGCTGTTCCCGCGTGACCGGCGCAAGGTTCTGCTCTTCAATCTGAAACTGCTTGAGTTTTCGGCTCAGGGTTCGCCGCGAAATACCCAATTGTTCCGCTGCCAGACCGCGATGCCCGCCGTTGCGCGCCAAGGCACGGATGATGGCCTGCCTTTCCATGGCGTCCAGGCCGGCCGGCCGCTCCGGCTCGGCGGCAGGCGCCTGACCTTCAAAGGAAGCGGCGCGGGCCGACAACACTTCATCGGTCAGGTCGCCCATTAGAACTTCTTCGCCGGCAGCGTTTACCGCCGCTTTGAGTACTACATTGCGCAACTCCCGCACATTGCCCGGCCAAAGGTAAGACTGGAGCGCCTCCAGCGCACCGAACGAGAATCGCCTTCCCGGATAGAACTGATTCAGAAAATATTGAGCCAGCGCCACCACATCCTCAGGACGTTCGCGCAACGGCGGAACGTGGAGTTGGAGCTGGCTGATGCGATGAAACAAATCATTCCGAAACCGTCCCGACTTGACCGCCTGGTCCAGAGGCTGGTTGGTGGCGGCAACAATGCGCACATCGACGGTCACCTTGGCTCTTCCACCCAGGCGGTAATAGGGCGCTCCGTCGAGGACACGCAGTAGCTTGACCTGAATCTTGGGCTCGAGTTCTCCGATTTCATCCAGGAAGAGAGTGCCTTTGTCTGCCAGCTCGAATAATCCGGGTTTGCCGCTGTCCGCGCCGCTGAAGGCGCCTTTTTCGTAGCCGAACAGCTCGCTTTCCACCAGGTGCTCCGGGAGCGCGGCACAATTGACATCAACCCATGGCTTGCCGGCGCGCAGGGAATACGAATGAATGCCCCGGGCGACCAGTTCCTTGCCGGTACCGGTTTCACCGCTGATCAGAACTGCTGCGTTGCCGGGCGCGACCCGTTTGACCATGTTCATCATGGCGAACATCGAAGGACTGCTGATCACCGCGTCCATTTCATGAACGTGAAATGTGCCCTCTGCCGTGACTGTCATATTTCAGTCTCCAGTAGCCTGCTCTTAGCCGCCAGTTTCTTGATCCCGGCGCCATCCTCCGCCATCCGGCGATCTCAGTTCGTGTGCCATCTTGTCCCATGCTGACCTGGTAATGTGACAATTTGGCCCACCGAACATTTCCTAGATTGCACCTTCAACCGGAATTCAACAAGTTACGTTGGTAAGCGAATTTGGCACGAGCCGTGCACTAAGCAGGGTGCGCTTCGAGGCTTGTGCCCTGAATGCAGCAGGCGAAAAAAGGAAGGAAGAAAATGAAAACGAATCAAAAGTTCTCGCAGCTCTGGATCATCGTCCTGGCAATGGTTTGCGGAGTGCCC
>JBEKOS010000444.1:0-4067 GCA_049521535.1 Terriglobales bacterium
GCCCTTGCGCTCGACGAGTAGCGCCAGCACCAGGGCCTGCGCAACCATGATCGTTATCCATAGGACATAGACCGCCGGATGTGCCTCATACGTCATGGGGCGCCCGCTCCCCACCCCGGCGTGCCAGACGCCGGAGTTCCAGGTATCCGGAGCGGGCGGTCCCAGTGCGCTAATTTCCGCTCGGAGGCTTTGGCAAAGGCGTCTTGATTTTCGACACGCCCGGGTCGCCGCCGCAGCAGGGCGGGGGCGGCGGATTGTTGCCATCCGCCCATACCTTGTTGATCGTGCCGGCCTGGTTGTAATACGCGGAGGTGCCTAACGCTAAAACGAACAGCATTGCTAACGTGAGTCGGATTTTCATGGGAACTCCTGAGTTGAAATTTGCCGCCCATGAATTGTGCCTCCTTTCTCACCGTTTGCAACAAAAACTTTTTTTTGTACGGAATTCGTAACAAACTGCGGTCCACTCATTCACGCCGGAATTGGCGCCTGCCGCTCCCGCAGCTTCATCGCCACACCCACCACTTCCCCCACCACTTCCGCATCCCGCGGATGCTGAAACACCTTCACCGTTTCGGGCGATAGCGGATGCGGCTGCAGGATGATCTCGTTCTCCCGCCGCGAGCACCATGCGCATTGGAATCCATTCTTGGTTTCGATGAAATAAATGGGCCGTTCGAATTCGTGCCGCCACTTCCGGTCCTTGACCTTTTTTCTCGACTCGTCAATCTGGACAAACGACCCCGGCAGCAGCAGCGGATACATCGTCAGATCCTCCGAGCCGACATAGCCATAGCTGTACCGGTAACCCGAGAACTGGCGTAGAAACGCGAACGGCACCGAGCCCCAGCGCTTGATAACCGTGCCCAAACGCGCGGTTTTGCTTGGGTCAAAGGGTGGCTCCAGGTGCACCGGAATGTCCACGTGCGCGCCGTAACGCGGCGGATCCATAAGGTGTGACCTCGGCGGTTTGATCAGCCCGTAGTCACTTGCCATCTCACCGACGTCAATCTCAAACCAACTGAGCAGTTCGCGCAAATCGCAGCGGTAAATAATCGCCAGGGAGTACAGCCGGTAGATGCTGGGCACCACGTTCTTGGATTCGATCTCCGAAAGCCGGCTGTACGGAATCAGGTAACCGGCGCATTCGTGCTTTTTCGCGATTCGCGCGCTGAACTCTTCCACCTGTCGGCCAGATAGTCCAAGCGCCTCGCGGCGCATCCGAAGTTTCTGCCCTGGATTCTCGGCCATAGCTCACCGGAAACGGGTTGCATTGGTTGTATCTGCGCATTGTAGCGTATTTTCGCCGCTACAGGGTCACCTTAGATTTTGGCTTTCGCCGAACGGCTTCTATATGCCTCCGACCCGCATAATAACTGCCTAAACCGTCAAAACAAATTGCCCCTTTTTTGTTACGAATTCCGTACAAGAAAAAGTTTTTGCGGTATTCGCCTCTTCTTTCAATATGATCTTGTGCTGCGGGGATAAACGGGATAATTCGGCGCTGACGGAACGTGCGCGCTGTAACTGGGGGAAACAGTTATCGGTCCTGCGCGTTTGCGGTCAGACTGAATCCGTTCTCCCCGCAAGGAATTACAAAAGACCTGACTATGGGAGACGGGAACGGAGCTGACGAGGGAACCTCGATAGCGGGCGCCTTCCCTTGCCCCGGCTAACCCGCTCCGCTTTCTTTCCGGACTTCGCCGGGTCGTCGCGTTGCGGAGGATTGGTTCCGGAGCAGAACAGGGAGAGATGTTGACGTCCTGCGACAGTATGAGAGGCACGCTTCTGCTGGCGGATGGAAATGAACGGCGGCGGCACAGCACTCTGCAGGCACTGGGTGACGCCGGCTTTCGCGTACTGCCGGTAGGGTCCGCGGAGGAAGGCTTGCGTTGGGCCCGCGCTGTTGACCTCGTCATCCTTAGCCTTTCCCTTCCCGGCACTGACGGCCAGGAGGTCGCCCGGCGCATAAAGTCAGACCCGGTCACCTCTCACCTGCCGGTACTGCAGTTAGCGGAACCGGGCGATCTGGCCTCCCTGCGTTACCAGGGTTCGGATACTGGCGCCGATGCTTTTCTGGTATGGCCGTTCGAACCGCAGGAACTTACGACCGCCGTGCGTACTCTCTTGCACATGAAGCGTCTGGCGTTTGATCTCGTTGCTCTTAAGAAAGCCCAAACCGAAGCCGCGCAACTGGCGCGCATCGTCCAAACGGCTGAGGACGCCATCATCTCGATTTCTCTCGATGGTCAGGTGCTGAGCTGGAATCGCGGCGCTGAGAAATTGTATGGCTATGGCGCAAGCGAAATGATCGGCCAGTCAGCCGGCATCCTGTTTCCTGCCGACCGGGCGGGCGAATTGGAAGAGAATTACGCCGCCGCCAAAGCCGGAAGAAGCCTTGACCGCTATGAGACCGTGCGCCTGCCCAAATCGGGAGAGGCAAAACCGGTGCTGGTCAGTATCTCCCCGCTGCGCGATCAGGACGACCGGGTGATTGGATTTTTCAAGATCTCTCACGATCTTTCGGAGGTGAAAAAAGCGCGGGAATTGGAAGAGCAGTTTCGGCAGGCGCAGCGGCTGGAATCACTGGGCCGCTTGGCCGGCGGGGTAGCACACGATTTCAACAACCTGCTGATGATCATCAGTGGATACGCACAGATCACCCAGGAGCGCCTGGCGCCGGACGATGCCCTGCGCCGCAACACACAGCAGATCCTGAAGGCTGCGGAGCGCGCCGCCGGCCTCACCCGCCAATTGCTGGCCTTCAGCCGCAGGCAGGTGCTGGCGCCCCAGGTGATGGACATAAATAACGTGGTGGAAGACACGGCCAGGATGATCAAGCGCCTGATCGGGGAAGACGTTGAGTTCTCCGTGCAAACCGGCCCGTTGCCACTGCCCATCCGCGCCGACCCCAGCCAGATAACCCAGGTGCTGCTGAATCTGTGCGTCAACGCCCGTGACGCCATGCCTTCGGGCGGTAAGCTGCGGATAGAAACCCGCAACGATGTTGTGGACGTGACCGCGGCTGCGGGCCGCTGTCCTCCCGGCCCGTGCGTTGTGCTCACGGTTTCCGACACCGGCACGGGCATGACGAAAGAGGTGCAGCGCCATCTTTTCGAGCCGTTCTTTACCACCAAGCCTGTGGGGAAAGGTACGGGCTTGGGCCTGGCGTCCGTATATGGCGTCGTAAAGCAGAGCGGTGGGTATATCTCTGTCCAATCCACGGTGGGTGAGGGTTCCAGTTTTCAGTTGTTCTTTCCCAAAGTGGATCAGCCCGTCGCCGCCAGCATTGGCCCGGACATACCCGACGTAACCGGCCGCGGAGAAACCATCCTAATTGCCGAAGACGAGTCGCCACTGCGTGCTGCAGTGGTGGATTACCTGGTTGAGATTGGATATGTGGTGCTGCAGGGTGCGAACGGAGAGGAGGCGCTGGAAGCGGCGTCACACCACACCGGGCCAATCGATGTTCTGGTGACGGACGTCATCATGCCCCGTATGAGCGGCGCCGAACTCGCGAAACATATCCGAAGCCTCCATCCGGAGTTGCAGACCGTCTATATGTCGGGCCACACCGACGAGTCGATTGTGGCTCACGGTGTGCTCTTGCCGGGCGTGGCCTTTCTGCACAAGCCTTTCATTCTCCGCTCGCTTGCAGTTAAGCTAAGGGAAATGCTGGCTTCGCGCTCGGAGAACCGGTCGACGCTTGCCAGTTGAATAATCTGTAATTTGGCAATTTGTCATTGGTAATTTTTTGAGCCTTCAGATTCGTTCGAGTTATTCAATTACCAATCACAAATTACCAATTACCAATTAACCGTATGCAACCCAGCGTCCTGGTAGTCGATGACGACAGAGAGATGCGCGAGGTGCTCGTCGATGGACTTGCCGCGCGAGGCTTTGCCGTCACCTCGGCGGGGACGGTGGCCGAGGCCTATCAATTGTTTTCCAGCGCCCATCCGGACGTTGTTTTGGCCGATTTCGAGTTGGGGGATGGCACCGCTCTCGATCTGCTCGCTCAATTGAAGGCCTCAGACAGCAATATTCCGGTCGTGGTGCTTACCGGT
>JBEKOS010000445.1:0-5139 GCA_049521535.1 Terriglobales bacterium
GATTAGCTGATACGCTTCTCGCGTCAGTTCGTTTCCTTTGGACTCTTCCTCGCCGACCGAAAGAAGGCCTACGCGCGGGCGGGCGACATTGTAGATGGTGCGGTAGTAGATTTCGCCCATAACCGCGAATTGTTCCAGATGTATGGGCTTGCAATCCACATTCGCACCGACATCCAGCATCAGGCAAGGTTTTCCGGCAGCTGTTGGGAACACTACGCCCAAGCCAGGCCGATCCACCCCGGGAAGCGTGCGCAGAGTGAGAATGGCCGAGGTCATAGCAGCACCGGTATTTCCGGCGCTGACGAATCCGCTAGCCTTGCCTTCCCGCACCATGCGCAGGCCCACCCGCATGGAGGAATCACGCTTGGCGCGAACTGCCTCCACTGGCTTCTCGTGCATGCCGATGACCTCGCTCGCCGCGACCACATGAATAGGCAGCCCGTCGATCGCGTGCAATGCCAATTCGTCTCGTAATTGGGCCTCGCGACCAACCAGCGCCACCTCGAGTCCGTGTTGGCGAGCTGCCAGAATTGCTCCCTCGACCTCGGGCCGGGGGGCCTTGTCTGAACCCATCGCATCGACAGCTATAATGGTCGCCATAGTGGGTGGTCGACTACTTCTCGGTCTCCACTTCTAGCACCTCACGTCCTTTGTAATACCCGCACTTGGGACAGACGCGATGGGGCATTTTGCGCTCGTGGCAGTTCGGACACTCGGAAAGGGAGTGTGAAGTTAGGTGATCGTGCGCCCGACGTAACGACGTGCGCCGTTGAGAATGTCTGCGTTTAGGATTTGCCATAAAAAATCAGTCTCCTGAATTCAGTCGCCGGCCGTGAGACGATGACGACTGTCGAGCAGCTAGTGCTCCTTCCAACCCTCCAGCACATGCCAGCGTGGGTCAGCTTGGGGCGCGCAGGAGCAGGATCCGACGTTCAAATTCTTGCCGCATTGCGAACAAAGACCTTTGCAATCGTCGCGGCAAAGCAACCGTAACGGGACTGACAGCAAGACCTGCTCACGCAACGTATCTTCCAATACTAGCCCGTTCCCCGAGTAATAGCCGATCTCAGACTCGGCCCCGGACACCGAAATCTCTTCCTGGCCGGCATCTGATCCCTCTGGTCCCTCTGGACGATAGAGCAATTCGAAGCTACGTTCAAGTATGTCCTCTATTATCTTACGTTTATCTCCATGATGCTCCTCGACCAATTCGGCATGGCCGCAGGTCCGCAAGATGTCAATCTGGCGAACGTCTTCGCCTAGCTCGATCACCCCTGGAGGAAACTCCTCCTGAAACTCGATATTGTGGAGTTCCAATTCATGAATATCGATCAACATCGCTTATTCCAGCGGATTCCGGCCGATCCCAGAACTCAAGCCTCGAGTTGCAATGACACGAATAGGTGGAAAGCTGCACCGGCGGACAATCCTTAAGCTTACGGAGGGATGTGCATAAGTGTCAAGAAAAAGGGCGGTGTGCAAACCAGCTTACCGACCCCTTTCTGCGCTTACCTCTTTAGGAGATCTTTCGCCGTCCTGCGGGGAGTTCCGAGTAAAGCGCAACCTGGTTGCGTCCGTTGAACTTGGCGGCATATAGGGCAGTATCCGCAAACTCGATTAATTGGTGCCGCTGTTCCGCGTCCTGCCCGAAGACCGAAACGCCGGTGCTTATCGTGAGGTGTTCGACGATGCCGGGCGAGCCGGCGCAAAACGTGGCCTGTTCCACAGCACGGCGCAACCGCTCGGCAACCAACCGGGCTCCTGCCCCTCCGGTTTCTGGCAGCACGATCACAAACTCCTCACCGCCATAACGCGCCACTGTGTCCACTTCTCGCATGTCTTTGACCAGTAGCGCGGCGACATCTCGCAATACCTGATCGCCCGCGTTATGGCCGAAGTGGTCGTTGATTCGCTTGAAGAAATCTATGTCAATCATCAGCAGTGCGAAGCGGTTTCCTGCCCGCTTGCAGCGCTTGATCTCCATTTCAAGCTGCTGTTCAAAGTATCCGCGAGTTTTCAGTCCCGTGAGGTAATCAGTAAATGCGAAGCGCAACAAGCCTTCGTTGAGATAGTCTCGGGTGAGCAAAGTGTCGCCTGTCAACGACAGAATCCAAAGCAGTTGCGCATCTTCCCGGCTGAACCTGTCCACGGCGGCGGAAAACAACTGCAAGGAACCCATCGCTTGATTGCTGACAAAAAGCGGTAATACCAGCGCTGAGTTTGATTTCATGCCGTCAAGCAATGTGTCGGCCTCCCGGTTATGGCCCCGGCGGACGAGCAACGGACGGTGGTGTTCAACGGCCCATGAATTGAAGACGTTATCACGCGAGACCGCATCGGCAGGCCGTTCGCGTAACCCGTCAGCGGCACGTAGGCGGACCTTTTGTTCGTCTTCGTCCCAAAAAAAGGTGAGCGATTGCTCATGAGGGACAATCTTACCTGCAAATTCACCCAATAAGCGGAGAGTCGCATCCAGCCGCATTTGCGGACCCGTAAGCATCGCCAGCCTCAGTAACATATTGACCGCCTGCCAGCGCAGATGCATGGTGTGCGGATCAAGTTCGGATGACACCTCAACCACGAACGCGCCGCTGGGGCAATCGGTGGCTCCCGGATCGCGAGTTTTGCCGGAAAACATAAGCGCCAAGACGATTCTCCCTACATTGACTTCGGCACGCCTATTGGTCCTCAAGGTGGGCTGGAGTGTGCCTGTTAGGTTAGATAGCCATTCTGCCCCAAAGGCAGCCGCACTAAAGTACTTATGGAACGCTGGCGCGATGCGGCAACAGGCAGGAAATTCGCGCCAATCATAATCTTCTCGCATGTTCTCTGCCGTTGTAGTAAGTTAATGGAGACAGCCTTTCTCATCGTCCAGTGGAAGTTTCATCCACGTCCGTCAATCGGGCGTGAGTAAGGTTGAGTGTTGTGCGTCGGCTGCGCAGGGTGTGCCCCGCTGCGAGGTGACCGAAAAATGAAAGGTCCTTCATTAGCGGATCCGAGATTACTTCCGTAGTGGCAGCAGGAACAGAGGATCTATATGGCATGGTACGCATATTGCATTACCGACCATGGAATGTTTGAGGGCGGCTTAACCGCACGCCGGCCAGTTCCCCTTGACGGATTGCACGGGATCAACGGCGCTCAGGTTCAGGGATATCCTAGTGGCGAGTTTGCGGTGATTGTGAGCGAATATGCCCGCCGTGCTCCGCTTGATCAGCGTGCTCTTTTTGAACACGCTCGCGTGATTGGGGAATGCTTCCGCAGCAGCACTGTATTGCCGTTCCGTTTCGGAACAATATTTGACGACGAAGGTGCGTTGCGACGGGCGGTCAGAAGCAATCGGCGTACCTTTGGGGATTCCGTTGCGGCGTTGCGTGGCAAATCTGAAATGCACTTGAAGTTGACTGTGCACGAGGATCCTTTACCTCGCACCTATGCCTTTCCGTTGGAGGTGTCGGCTGGCAA
The DNA here is from genome assembly GCA_049521535.1 of Terriglobales bacterium. GTDB lineage: Bacteria > Acidobacteriota > Terriglobia > Terriglobales > Acidobacteriaceae > CAZUCM01. The sequence goes on from JBEKOS010000445.1 coordinate 3,466, forward strand.
CGACTACCTGGCGGACCTGCGCCAGCGGGCCGCTCGCGAGCGCGAAGCTCAGACCAAGGCGCGCGCACTGAGTATCAAGGTGCATAAACTTTTTGGACCGCTACAGGAAGAAGTTTGTTGCAAGAAAGTGGAATCAGGCGGGTTTTCGATCGATATGGCTCATCTGATCGACACTAGAGCTGTACCACAATATCAGAACCGATGCAGCGCCGCTGCACGCCAGTTAAAGGGCTGTGCCTTGGCGATCACTGGACCATGGCCTCCTTATCACTTCATGCCTGGAAAGCTTCGCACGATAAACTGCTAACCGGATGCTGGCACGTCCCCGCCGGCTAGCCCTAGATGCGGACGTAATTCCGTCTTGTTGGCCACCTGAAGGGTTTCAACGTTAATCGCACCATCACAACTTACATGTAACCCCGACCGAAAGTTGGAATTCTACTTCCTGAGAGGAGCATCCAGGTTCTAACTTTTGGAATCTTAGTACAATACGGTTACTTCCGGCGTTGTGTCCTCCGAGTGAGGATCGTTCCGAAGCATAAATAGGGAACTTGAGAGGTTTGCCTGCAAATGATTGTTCACTTGCGGAGCGAATAAGGAATGGCAAATCAAAAAACGCGCATCTTGATAGTGGACGATGACGCAAGTATGGCCAATTACCTGCGGGCGTACCTGTTGCGTAAGAATTTTGACGCCAACATTGCCGCGAGCGGGGAAGAGGCGATTCGCATGCTGCGAGTTTCGGATCCTCATCTGGTGCTGCTCGATCTCGCCATGCCCGGGATGAATGGCCTCGACGCGCTGAAGCGTATTAAGCAGATCAAGCCGGATGTGTTCGTGATCATGATCTCCGCGCAGCATGATCCAGAGATCGTTTTCAATGCTTCAAAAGCCGGCGCTGACGACTACGTCCCCAAACCATTCGAACCCAAAGAACTTGATCTCCGAATAGCTAAAGTGCTCGAAAAGCAGCGTCCGGTCGCAGACGTTTCGCAAGTACGGGAGCAGGTACGCAGGCAACGCGACTTTACTACGTTGTTTGGAACCAGTCCCCGCATGGAAGAGGTAAAGACGACGATTGAGCAGGTTGCTGACACTAATGCCACCGTGCTCGTTCGGGGGGAAAGCGGTACCGGCAAGGAAGTTGTGGCTCGAATGATATACGCACAGTCGACACGCCACGATAGGCCGTTTGTCAAAGTAAACTGCGCAGCAATCCCGTACGAGCTACTGGAAAGTGAATTGTTCGGTTATGAACCCGGGGCCTTTACGGGAGCTAACCGTCAGAAGCTGGGAAAATTCGACCAGGCAAACAACGGCACGATATTCCTTGACGAAATCAGCGAGATGCATCCTGCGCTTCAGGCAAAACTCCTGCATGTCCTTCAAGACGGGGGTTTCTCCCGACTAGGGGGCAAGCATGACATTGCCGTGGATGTACGAGTTCTGGCCGCCACGAACAAGCCCCTGGAGCGGGCGGTAGAGGATGGATCCTTTCGCGAGGATCTCTTCTATCGACTGAATGTAGTCAGTATCCACATTCCGCCTTTGCGAGATCGCCGGGAAGAGATTCCATTGTTCCTCGACCTTTTTCTTCGTAAGTATAGCGAGTATTATGTCAAGAACCCGCCGGCTTTTTCGGATTTCGCTATCAATCGCATGATGGAGTACTCG
>JBEKOS010000446.1:0-4056 GCA_049521535.1 Terriglobales bacterium
CCCACCCATGTACCCATGCGGTATATCAGAAGGGGATCCCCACTCACGAGCGCCCATGGCATGCTCATTAGCGCTGCAAGCAGGCCGCCGAACAGCCAAAAGCCGAGCATGAGGAGAGTTCGTATCAAGTTAGGACCTTGGATTTCCCACTTCTAGTCCTGAAGGCTCTGCTTTGGACTTGGCCGTTGCTGCGCGGCAACCATCCGAAAGTAACGCTCCGACTGGAGGACGTCTCGACCAATTTGCGCTCTCAACTCGTCGACGGACGGAAACTTGATCTCATCCCGCAATCGCAGCAGAAAGACAATCTCGATTTCAGTCTCCGGAGTCAAAGTGAGCGGATGGAAATCCAACAGGTGCGATTCAACCGCAAATGAATCCTCGCCGAACGTCGGACGGTTGCCCACATTCGTGACCGCCTTGAAACACTCAGCGCCCACGCGCGTCCAGGTGACGTAAACGCCAAAGGCGGGAATCTGTTCCGCGTAACGCGCGAGGTTTATTGTGGGAACGGTGTAGCGGTGTCCATAGCCACGGCCACGTCCGGCGGTAGAAACAATACTGAACGGCCTTGCCAGTAATCCGCGGGCGCGCTCGATCAGACCCAGACTGACCAGCTCGCGGATGCGACTGCTGGAAACGAGCTCGCCGCGATAGCTCTCTTGCGGATAGACTTCCACGGGAAATCCGAGTTCACAGCCAAATCGCCGCAGCATCTCGACGTTTCCCTCCGCAGAGTGGCCGAAACGAAAATTCGAACCCTCGTGAATTTCGAGGACGTGAAGTCGGGACGCGAGAATATCCTCGGTAAAATCCCGGGCCGGCATGATCGACAGGTCCCGCGTGAATGGCAAGACCAGGACCGCGTCCAACCCACACTTTTCCAGAAGGCGAAGCTTGACCGGCAATGGGGTAAGCAACCGTTTCGGAACATCGGGATGCAGGATGCGCACCGGATGCGGCTCGAAGGTCAGGACCATCGAACTGGCGCCGAGACTCTTCGCCCGTTGCACGACCTTAGCCAACACGTGCTGATGACCACGGTGAACGCCGTCGAAATTTCCCGCACTCAGCACGGTTTTGATGCCTGCGGGAACGTCCTCGAGTTTGCGGTAGACAATCAAGAAAGTAGTTAGTAGCTAGCAGCTCGTCGCTGGTAGTAAACGGCTCGCGTTCATGTTGCACCTGTTTGCCGAGGTTAATCCCACAAACCCGTACATGTAAGGGCATGACTTCAGTTGCGTCGATAAGCACCCCAATTGGCGCGCCTAAGCCCATGGACGCCGGGCCGGCCAAATTGGGAAGACACTCTGAAGCCCTATCTAGCTACTAAATTCAAGCCGCCAGCTACTGAATCTCAAATTCCAATTTCAGCCCGTCATGCGACAAGCGCACATGCGGGGGCAGCGCGGCATTGGTCTCGACATGCGGTAAATCGTGGCAAATATGCGTAAAGAATGCCCTGCGCGGTTTCAATTCATCCACAATACGTAGCGAATTCGCTACCGTCGAATGCGTTGGGTGAGGACGATGGCGAAGCGCGTCAAGAAACAGAACATCCAAGCCGCGAAGCATTTCCATCGAGGCAGCAGGAATTTCACTGAAATCCGTTAGGTAGGCCCCGCTGCCAAAGCGAAAACCCAGGATTTCAGCGTTGCCATGCAACAGCGGAACCGGGCAGAAAGTGACGCCAAATAACTCGAGTGGGCCCTCGAAATCATGCAGCTCAACCTGCGGCAGGCCGCCGTACTTGTAATCCGCGTCAAATATGTACTGAAACACCTTGCGAATCTGCTTTCCGGTACCGGGATGCGCATAGAGCGGGATTTTCCTGCCCGCCTGGTGAAAGCTAAGCGGGCGGACATCGTCCAATCCCAGAATGTGGTCCGCGTGAGCATGAGTGTAGAGAATTGCGTCCAGCGTGCGCAGTCTCTCACGAATTGCCTGTTCGCGAAAATCCGGAGTGGTATCGACAAGAACGAAATGTCCGTCATATTCCAGCAGGATCGATGGGCGCAATCGCCGGTCGCGCGGATCACTCGAGGTGCATACGGAGCAATCGCACCCGATCGTCGGCACCCCCATCGACGTACCGCTTCCCAGTACTGTCAGGCGGGCGTTCATGGCTTTGGCGGCCTGGAACCGGCACCACCCGGAGATCCCGCAGGAGGATTCTGCACCGCCCTCGCAACCGCATTTGTGATCTCCAAATATTTCATGCGCAAATCGTAGAGCACGTCTTCCAGAATTGCTGTCTCCTGTGGCGTCAGATTGCCGGCGGTTTTCTGCTGGAGCAGGATGACCGAATCAATCGATTGCCGAGCCCCGATAATGTCAACCCGGCGCTGAGTGGCGTTCTCCTGCCCCATAAAACCCAACTGCATGAGTGCAGTCACGTAGAACGGCTCCAGAATGCGCTCGAATCCGGTCTTGAATTCCTCGGCAACCGCTTGCCCACCAAGCTCCTGGCGCAATTGGGCGTCCATTGCGTCGTTGGATTGCCGGTACGCTTGGTCGCTCGCGGCGCGCTGCTCCGCCGATGCGCTGGGGCGCTGCTCCTGCTCCGTTGGCGCACCGCCGGATGGTTGCGGGTGAGGTTGAACTGGCTCGCGGAAGTCGGCAAGTGGAGGACTGGGAATCGGCTCCGGGCTCATTCCATCTGGCGGTGCCTCAGTTAGCGATTCGCCTTCCGCGGTAAACCGGCGGTGGTCCCGTATTGTAAGTTCCGGCTCTTCTCTTTTATTCGGCATGAGTATGCTCTTTCGCAAAAATGGACGTAAACGGCAACTCGCTCACCAAACCGCTGAGGTTGCCCACCTGCACTGCGAATCCGGGCATGGCTGCTTCGCGTCGCAAGTACCCCAAAGCCAGAGCTTGGGTTTGGGCTGTGCCGGCGGCGGGCAATTCGACCGCACAGGTGATCTCTCCCACATCCTTGCCGCCGGCCTGCACACGGGCCCCGGCCTCCGGTGGCGGACCGTCAATCATGAACCCAGCGAGTGTTCGATGCACACTTCCACGAGAGCGAATTCGCTCCACGATCTCCTGCCCGATGTAGCAGCCCTTGGTGAAGCAAAGCGCCTGCATTTGGGCAGTTTCCTGAGGCAGGTCCTGACTGCGGATATCAATTCCATATCGAGGAATCCCTGCCGCAACCCGGAAGAACTCCAATGCATCCGCGCCCACTGGCTTCGCGCCGGCCGATTGCAGAGCATTCCACAGCGCGTGGACTTCAGACGGCGCTGTCCAGAGCTCGAACGAATCCCTCGGTTCCGTCGCCATCCGGGTAACCAAAACCCTCCGCCCTTTCCACTCTGTCACTCTTAACTCCAAAGCTTCAGGCAGCGGGCCACTAATTTCAGCTTTTGCCAGAATTGAGCGCGCATCCGGTCCCTGAACGCCGATTGCCGTAATTTCCTCGCGCAAGTCGGCAAGCTCCACTTTGTCCATGATGATATATTTGCGGAGCAGCTTAAGAATGTTCTCCAGTTGAGAAAAGTCAGTTTCGGCGATGTATTCCTCGCCGCAGTTATATACATAGAGGTCGCCCTGAATTCGCCCTTGTGCCGACAGCAAGAAGTTGTAATTACCGTGACCAGCCGGCAAGTCACGGGTATTGTTGCTGACCATGCCGTTCAGCCAGCGTACCCGGTCCTGTCCACGGATGCGTAAGTGCGCGCGCCACCCGAGGTCATACACTCCGCAACGATGCAACAGGTCAGCGAACTCACCGGGTGTGTCGCCAAACGAGAGCGGTGTCTGTACTCCGCAATATTCTCCCATTTTGGTTTTGCCGTCGGCAGTCAGCTTCTCGCTAAGAGGCGTCGCAAGCATACTCAGAATCTATGATTATAGCGAAGGGTGTGCGGGCAGCCGAAATCGCCGATGTTGGGGATGACACGCGCCACCTGGCCAAGCGACGGATCGATTCAACCGGCTCGCTATCGTCGCCCGCTGGCTGTTTCATGGGTGGAGTAGTATTCCTCATCGTCGATCATGTTCATGTCAAAGAAGCATGAACCCGGCATGACCCAAAGAAGACCAGTCATTCAAGTG
>JBEKOS010000447.1:0-4034 GCA_049521535.1 Terriglobales bacterium
TCGAATCCCGTCAGGAGGGGATCGGAACCTGCGAGTCGCGCGTCGGCAATTCGAAAGGCCTCCAACAACGCGCGGTAGTACCACATGGTGTGCTCCTTGCTCTTTTTAAAACGGGCGAATACCGCGTCTTCAAACAAGTAATGGTCCTCGAGAATGCTGCGGGAATTGTGCAACTTGTCCGCGGCCGAAACCAGGCAGGTGCCGAGATCAGCGGAGTTGCGGATGTGATCAATGTACGCCTGCTTGCGAACCAGCCAAGCCGGCTTGGGAAACTCCAGCGTATCGCTGCAACCCTCCACGACGTCCGCGACCCGCGCGCCAAACTGCCGGCGGATCCTATCCAGCATGTGCCTTCCGCCCTGGTCTTCCGCCGCGTCATGCAGCAGCGCCGCTATGGCGAGTTCTTCGTCACCACCGGACTCGAGCACCAGCGCCGACACACTCATAAGGTGCGCGAGGTAGGGGACATCGACCCCCTTGCGGAGCTGATGCCGGTGCGCATCGGACGCAAACTTGAGCGCGTCGTCAAAGCGAGGGCCCAGCTTGGGGATTTCCGCACGATTCACGTCGGTTTCGACCGTCATTATTCAGCAGTATAAATGCGGAGGAATTGAAGATGGCAATGGTTTTGTAAGCCGCTCATTACGAACGAATTCGCCTGAGCTCGCGCAGGAAGGCGTCCGCAAGGCATCCCGGCACCGTAACCCGCCCATCATAATGCGCAGCGCCACGACCGACAAAACCAAATTCTGATTCAGTTGAGGGAGAGAAGGATATGAGAAAACTACTGATTACTGCGGCTGCGTTCATGTTGTCCGGATGCACTGCATGGGCACAGACGGGAAGTGCCGGCCGGAGCGGCGCGCCAACCTCAGCAACCCAGAGCGCAACTCCGGGAACGACCAATCCCAGCGGAATGACCCAATCCCCAACCGGCGTTCCAAGCACACCCAGCGGCATTCCGGCATCGCTTAGCGGCAGTTCCGCGGGCAACGCCCCCGGTGCAACTCCGGGCGGTACCCCTGGCCCAACAGGCTGCGGAACGAGTGGAAGTGCACCGTGCTCGCCAACGGGAAGCGGTTCGGATACTGCTGGAACAGGAACCGGAACACCCTCGACGACTCCTGGGACAACAACGGTTAAGCCCGGGATGGGAACGACTGGAACGGGAAGCACGGCCACCACGCCGGGTACCACTCCAGTGGCTCCGACAAATCCAACACCCAACTCGATTCCACCGAAGTAAGGCTTAGATCGGACTTAAGATGAATCGGCGCGGATAGAAGCCGCAATGAGCTTGTTGCGGATAAATCCGCGCCTTTCCGTCTGAGGAGGCGCACATCTATCCTTCGTTTTGGTATCGCCAAAGACCCAGCAGCAAAGTTAGAGCGAGCTCATGTTTGATAGAAACTGGCCGTTGTTAGGGGTCTTGCCAAGCTTATCGATCAGCAATTCCATCGCTTCCACGGGCGAAAGCGGATTCAGCACCTTGCGCAGCACCCAAATGCGGGCCAGATCTTCGCGTGGGATCAGCAGCTCTTCCTTGCGGGTGCCGGACCGCTGAATATCAATGGCGGGGAATACGCGCTTATCCACCAGCTTGCGGTCCAGGATGATTTCCATGTTGCCCGTACCTTTGAATTCCTCAAAGATAACGTCGTCCATGCGCGAGCCCGTGTCCACAAGCGCAGTGGCAATGATCGTCAGCGAACCGCCTTCCTCGATATTTCGGGCAGCGCCAAAGAATCGCTTGGGACGCTGCAGCGCATTGGAATCGACGCCGCCGGAAAGCACTTTACCGCTGGGCGGCACAATGGTGTTGTATGCGCGCGCCAGGCGGGTTATGGAATCAAGCAGGATCACGACGTCGCGCTTATGCTCCACCAGCCGTTTGGCCTTTTCGATGACCATCTCGGCCACCTGCACATGGCGTGCCGCCGGCTCGTCGAACGTGGAACTGATCACTTCGCCTTTCACCGACCGCTGCATGTCAGTCACTTCCTCAGGTCGTTCATCGATTAGCAGGACGATCAGTACAATCTCGGGATGATTCGTGGTGATGCTGTTAGCGATGTTCTGCAACAGCATGGTCTTGCCGGTGCGCGGAGGCGAGACAATCAGGCCGCGCTGTCCTTTGCCGACCGGAGTCAACAAGTCCATGACGCGGGCGCTGGCATTCTCTTTGGCGGTTTCCAGTTTGATCCGTTCCTGCGGGTAAAGGGGCGTCAGGTTGTCGAACAGGATCTTATTACGCGCCTCTTCCGGCGACTCGAAATTGACCGCCTCGATCTTGACCAGTGCAAAGTATTTTTCGCCCTCATGCGGCGGCCGCACCTGGCCGCTTATGGTGTCGCCGGTCTTGAGGTCGAACTTGCGTATCTGCGACGGCGAGACATAGATGTCATCGGGGCCCGGAAGATAGTTGTAATCGGGAGAACGGAGAAACCCGTAGCCATCGGGGAGGATTTCCAGAACGCCTTCAGCGAAGATGTGGCCTTCTTTCTCGCTTTGTGCCTGGAGGATCTTGAAAATCAGATCCTGTTTGCGCATGCCGCTGGCACCCGGAAGATCCAGAGAGCGGGCAATGCGGGTAAGTTCTGTAATGTTCTTTTCTTTTAACTCAGCAATGGTCATGTTCACCTACGGGGATTTTCTTCTAAAAAGGAAGGGGTCGGAGGGTCCGGCGCCAGAAGCTGTGAAGGGAACCGCGCGGGGCGACGATCATGCCGCCCGACGGTGCACCTCACGGGCAAGGTTCACTTCTGCCGCGACCTGTTCCGGCTTGGATTCTGCGATGCGGTCCAGAACTTCGTTCATGGTTTCCTGGATACGAGTATTGGGCCGGTGGAACCGCCGAGTTGCCTTGGAAGCCAACTGGCAAAGCATATACCGGTTTTGCAACGTGTGTAAAGCTTCAAAAACTTTGTCGGATCTCATAATATCTTCTCCTTAATACCCAGGTTTTGGACGCAGTTCCCACCACTTTTGGTTTAGATTACTTGTCAAGTGATGAATTCAAAATAGCAGATGACTGCCTGAAAATCTTGAGCCGCTTAACTCTAGAACAAATACCCGGCTCTGGAGAGTACGTAGCTAAGCTACTGATAAAGATGCTTCAATACCTAAACGGGATGCAATTTTCTCCCGATAGCGGTTACCGGTCCATCTGAACCAGCAAACTCTCACATGACTTTTTTACGCGAATCCCTGCCGCATGGCAAGAAAAATCGACATAAGCACAAAAACTTTTGTCGCGATCCTTTTGAGCACTCGGCCATTCAATCTGCAAGTTGAATGCACTCGAAGCTGGCACCGTTGGACGGGTGAATAGATCGGCGCGAATCGTCTACCGCCCTTCCGATTCCTTAAACATGTATTTGATAGCGGGCTTATAAACCAGGACATTAGCTGCGCCAGCACGCACGAGCTTGATGCAGCTTCTGTCGTACCACTCGATCTGGCCATGTAATTCTTCGCCGTTTTGCAACACCACCACCATCGGGGTCTTGGTCTGCATTTGTTTTTGGTAGTAAAAGTTCTCTGCGTGCGTCTGTTCAGGAGGCGGCGTTTTTTTGCCAGTGCCAGCCGCTGGACGCTCCTGTCGCTCGGGACGCTCGCGGCGCTCGGGCACAATGTCGCCGCGCAATTCGGCACGATGATTTAACGTCGGCCGGATCAGCTTTCGGCTGGTGAATCCGTCATAGTCCGGCGCCGGTGCTCTGCCGACAGCGGTCGCCTCGTTTCCATCTTTCATTCATGGCCACCTTTCCCCGGCGCGAGCACAAGCACCCGCCCGGGCTGGTTTCGGTAACGTCACATGCGGTTCGCCGGTGAAAGCCGGGCAAACAACCCAAATGCATGAAGCTAAACGCAGAGTGCTTGCTGTGGTGTGTACCTGCCGCTAAAGTTATCACAATCGGCAAGGACAAGACAATCCCGAGAGTATTCCAATGCAAGATGAGCCTGGACGGGAGGTGTGATTCCAATGCGGGATGAGCCTGAGAAGAGCGAGGCCACGATACTGGTGAATGACC
>JBEKOS010000448.1:0-4027 GCA_049521535.1 Terriglobales bacterium
CGGCTCTCTGGACTGCCGAATGCTTGCCACGAAATTCAAGAACTTGAGCCATGCCGCGTATCCGCCCAAAAGCTGCTAGGCATTCTATCTTCGACGAATTGACCAAGCCGCAGGCCCAGTCAGTCGTTCTCTGTTAGGCTCATCGAGGCTTCTCACAGGCTGGACGGGTTAGGGGAGGGAGTTTGCCGGCCAGCCGTACCCAACGTCGTTACTTGCCTAACTTCCGTCGAATAACTCCACCCAACGTCACCATGCCACTTCCCAGCAATGCAATTGAAGCTGGCTCGGGTGTCTGACATAACGGTCCAATGTGATGCGCTGCCGTGGCGGCACTAGCGGGCGACGCACCGAACGCGATAGCAACTGCCGCGACTGCCAAACCAAGTAGAAACGCTGATTGAATTCGCATCTTGTTTTCTTCCCCCCTGAGCTAAGTCTGCGCAAAAGCGCTACCCTGCTTTCGCTTCGACCTGTTCTAAAGCACATGTACCTCCGTAACTACAGAAATTCAGATCACACTAAGTACCGTAGAATCAATGGATTCCCTCGTGCGACAGCAAGACCGGATGATAGTTTCGTTGGGAAGTCCAGTCCGGAAAGTGACAATTCTTTGCGCACCGGGCTGAAAACGGCACGCAGTGTATCCGGTCGTCCCTGCCGCTTCACCTCGTTTTTGCCCACACAAAAAAACCCGTCCGCGTTTGGCGCATCTTCCTTTTGGGCGTATTCTGAAGGGCTAATACTTTCTTAATTCCGAATGGAGGCAATCATGAAAGGCAATGACAAAGTAATACGTGAGTTAAATGCGGCCCTCAGCGCTGAACTGAGCGCCATCGCGCAATACATGGTCCAGGCGGAGATGTGCGCCAACTGGGGATACCTGCGACTGAGCGGCCTGACCAAGGCGCGCGCCATTGAGGAGATGAAGCACGCTGAGGGACTGATCGAGCGCATTCTGTTCCTGGATGGGATACCTGGAGTGGACATTACGTTGAAACCCAAGATTGGCGCCACCGTCCCGGAACAGTTGAAATTTGACCTCGACGATGAAGTCGCCGCGGTGCACGAATACAACAATGCGGTCAAGGTCTGCGTCGCTGCCGGAGATGATGGCTCCAAGGAATTATTCGACCGCTTGATCCAGGATGAGGAACATCACGTGGACTTTCTGGAAGCCCAGCTTCACACCATCAAGGATATGGGCATCGCCAACTATCTTGCACAACAGATGCACAACGGGGAGTAATGGGAAAGGTATGACGGCGGCCGAGCTGGCCGCCGCGACAGCCGGAGAGCCGCCGGCGTTACAGGTCGGTTCCGATTGGTCCACGTACCGCTGCTTCACCGGCTCGCATAAACCAAGCCCTTCGTCTGATAAGGCGGGTCGGAAACCGCGCGTATATACGCGATCAGCGCCTGGATATCGGCTTGAGAAAGGGTATTTCCCCAGGGCGGCATCTCCGCCGAGCGGCCAAGCGCAGGCCCCCCGTGAGTGATGATGGCGGCCAAATCTTCGTCCGTCAGCTTGTTCAAGGCGTCGCCCTCGCTGAATGGATGGGGCTTCGTGGTTAAATTATCAAGGTTGGAGACGCGTTCCGCCGTGGACTCCGGATTGTGGCAACGGTCGCAGTACCTCAGATTGAGTTGCTGGCCTACCACCTGCTGGTAACCCAGCGCAATCTCATCCACTTTCGTCTCGATCCGCTTGCCGCTGCCGTCCCGCGTAGCCGCAGTGAGCTGGTAGTGCCCTGTTTGCCCTCCCAGCGCCACGCTGGCCGTGAACTGACCACTGGAATCCGTAAGGCCTGATGATGGAGTGAACGTCACTCCGTGCGCTGCGGAAAGCACAACCGGAGCGCCCTCCACTGCCGCACCCTGCGCATTATTGACCTGCACCACTACCGGTTGATCGAGTGTCGCGCCGGTGGCGGCAATCTGCTTTTCTCCACTAACCAGGACAATAGCGGTGCCATAAGTCTTGGCCGCCGGGAAATCGGCAGTCTTGGTCTTCTGTGTACAGCCGGTGAGGAAGAGGAGCGGGGCGACGAGAAAATAACTGGCGACAATCCAAGGATTTGTCATCCTGAGCGAACGGGGTCCCCGCCACGCGCCGCTCTTGCGCGTGGCGGGGTGCGAAGCGAAGGATCTATGCATTTTTCTGCTGCACACAAAGTACATAGGTCCTTCGCTTCGCTCAGGATGACAACCGGTTTTGGACGAAGTCAAGAAGTTCTTCATTTTCCCGCCCCTTTCCCGCCTGCGGCTGCTCCGCTGGATTTCAGCGAACTGAGGTACGCGGTCAGGGCGCGTGCGTCGTCGTCGCCAATGTGTTGGTTGGGCTCCAGCGCTCCCGGGCGCAAGGCCTGCGGATCCTTCATCCAGCGGTAAATCCAGGCGGAGTTGAGCCGGGCGCCAATCGACCAGAGTGCCGGCCCAATGTATCCCTTGTCCTTGGCGGGGTCAATGATGTGGCACGACTGGCAGGCATACTTGCCGTAGAACAGTTCCTTGCCCTGCGTGATCAAAGTGGGCGTGGATTCCACGGGCAAGGAATCACGGTCGAACGCCGGCGTCTGGTACACGGTCATGATGTAGTCGGTCAGCGTCTCAATGTCCGCATCGCTCAGGTTGAACCTGGGCATGCGCCGGATCAGCGCCGGGCGAAGCGTTTCCGGGTTCTTGAGGAAATCCGCCAACCACTTGCGCTGCACCGCCGAGCCTTCCCAACTGAGGTCCGGAGCCATATCGCCGCCGCGCCCGTTGAAGCGATGGCAACTGAAACACCGCAAGTCGCGGATCAGTTCCCCTGCCCGGCCGGAGGGCTCGTAGTTCGTATCGTGCAGCGACGCGGTGCGCATCGTCGCCGGTTGCGTCATGGCCCGGTCGGTTTGTGCCAGCAACGCCGTGGTGATCGAGTCAATCTGCTGCCCGCTCAGATGGAATTGCGGCATCTTCAAGGCCGGACCGAAGGCGCGCGGATCGCGGACCTTGGCGGCGATAAAGTCCGGCAGCGTATGCGGCACCCTAGGGGGAAAGGCGATTTGCGCGAACGGCTTGCTGCCGACTCGCGTCAACTCGGGCGCAAAATTCTCCGGTTTCTTCACGCCGTTAATGGTGTGGCAGGAAGCGCAGCCATATTCGTTCACCAGCTTCTTGCCATTTGCAATCTGCTCCGGCGTCGCCGGGTCCAGATGCACATTGGCAAGGAAATCATCGTCCTTCTTCGCCTCAATATATGTGGCCAGCGTCGCGATCTGCTGGTCGTTGAAGCGATAGTGCGGCATCTTGGTGCCGGGATCGTAGTCCGAGGGATTGCGCAGCCAGGATTGCAGCCACTCCGGCTTCGCCTTGGTGCCGATCTTCGTCAATTCGGGGCCAAAATCGCCTCCCACCAGGTTGCCGGCCGCGTTCTGCACCGCATGACACGAGGCGCAAAAGGACTGTCCGTAGAGGCTGGCGCCATCAGCGTTTCCCGCCTCCGGCGACTGGCGACTGGCGACTGATGACTGGAGACTGCCTGCGGGCGTGCTCTGCGCCACTAGAAACGCCGACATGTCACGCAAGCTGTCATCGGCGAGATGAAAATTAGGCATGGTGGCGGTGGACGCGTAAGCCTGCGGATCCTTAAGCCAGGCGTAGATCCATTCGCGCGTAGTCTTGTCCGCGATATGCACCAACGGGGGCGGGTCATCCGTGCCTTGCATAACCGTGCCATCTGGCATCTTCATGGTATGGCAGCGCACACAGCCCTCGCGTGCCAGCAACTGGCGGCCCTGGTTCAGTTGAGGGGTTCCAATTTGCGGCGCCAGGTGGCACTGGCCGCAGCCCGCCTCAATATAACTCGCGGAGAGCATCGGCTCTTCCCAGGCGAGGCTGGTGTGGTGTGCTTCGCTTACGGTGGTCGCAGGACCTTGCCCGCGGTGGCAGGTCACGCAGCCGAATTCAGTCAATGAATGGGGTATGATCGGGTGCGGCCGGAATGGCTGTTCCTGTACGTCGCCCAGGCTGGCATTTTTCATCGCGACGT
>JBEKOS010000449.1:0-4022 GCA_049521535.1 Terriglobales bacterium
CTGGTGCAGGCCATTCAGCACTTCATTGATCACCGCATGGATGTGGTGCGCCGCCGCACCGCCTACCTGCTGGGCAAGGCCCGCGATCGGGAGCATATTCTCGAGGGTTACCTGCTCGCGCTCGACCGCATCGACGACATCATCGCCATCATTCGCGGCAGCGAGAATCGCACCGCCGCGCGCGACGCCATGGTGGCATACTTCGCCGGCGCCCGCATCGACGTGAACGTCAACGGGCGCAAGAGCGCGGTCAATTTTCCGGGAAAGAAGCCGGAAAAGGGATTTGACGCGCGCCAGGCTGACGCCATCCTCGAATTGCAATTGCACCGCCTCACCCGCCTCTCGGTCGATGAGATTACCGGCGAACTGGCGGAAATCCGCGGGCGCATCGAGGAATACGAAGCCATCCTCGGCAGCGAAAAGAAGCTGCGCGCCGTCATCATCAAGGAACTGGAGGAGGTCCGCAAGCAGTACGGCGACGCGCGCCGCACCCAGATTCTCGACGAAACCGCCGAAATTCAGCTTGAAGACCTCATCGCCGACGAGCAGGTCGCGGTCACCATGTCGCACAGCGGCTACCTGAAGCGCACCAACACCTCCACCTACCGCTCCCAGCGGCGCGGGGGCAGCGGGCGCCGCGGCATGGCTACGCGCGAGGACGACTTCGTCGAAAAGCTGTTTATCGCCTCCACTCACGACTACATGCTCATCTTCAGCAACACCGGAAAGGTCTTCTGGCTCAAGGTGTATGAGATACCCGACGTGGGCGCCGCCGGCAAGGGTAAGCACATCAGCAGCCTGATTGCGCTGCAGCCCGGTGAGTCCGTGCGCGCCCTGCTGAAGGCGCGCGATCTCGAAGACCCCAATAGCTTCGTGTTCTTCGCCACCCGCAACGGCACGGTCAAGAAGACGGCCCTGGTGGAATTCTCCAATGTACGGGCCGGCGGGATCATCGCCATCAGCATCGACAAGGGCGATGAACTCGTCTCGGCGGCCATGACCAGCGGTGATGACATCATCTTCCTGGCCTCGCATGAGGGCATGGCCATCCGCTTCGAGGAGAAATATGAGGAGGGCCAGACGGGCGGGGTGCGCTCCATGGGACGCAACGCCGGCGGCGTTCGCGGCATGGACCTGGATGACGGCGACTACATCGTAGGCATGGCGGTCACTCCCAAGCAGTCAGCTCTCAGCGGTCAGCAGTCAGCAGCGCCTCCGGCGCCAACGACCAGCGACCAGCGACCAACGGCCGGCGCTGAGGAACCCCTTGCCAACCTTATTCTTACGGTCACGGAAAACGGCTATGGCAAGCGCACCGCGATTGACGAATACCGCCTGCAGTCGCGCGGCGGCAAGGGAGTAATAAACGTTAAAACCACGGCGCGCAACGGCAAAGTCGTCGCCAGCCTGCTGGTCAGCGAGGAATCGCAGGGCATGGTGATCAGCCAGTACGGCCAGATCATCCGCATTCCCACGCAGCAGGTGCGCGAGGCTGGCCGCGCCACCCAGGGCGTTCGTCTGCTTTCGCTCGATGAAGGCGACCGCGTCGCCGCCGCCGTCGTGATTCCCAACGGCAAGGAAGAGGAAGAGAACGGGCTGATTCAGTAGATCGATTGGAAATTTGTAATTGGTAATTTGTAGTTTACGCGGCTGTTCGGCGAGCGTGCTCGTCGTCTGGTTTCGGAAATTGCAATTTTGAAATCACCGAATTACAAATCCTGCCAACCCCGTCCCCCACCGCTTGCATAATTTCCTGTATCAATTCCGGTCGCATCGTATTAGCCTAGAAGGTTACGCTATCAGCTTCCCCCCCGAGTCCTTACCCGATCCGCTTCGCGGGGATCAAGAGAGTTCCATGAGCCACCTGAAGCGCCGCCTTTCAGCAACGATGATTCTGTTCGCGGCCATGGTTTCTGCGGTGGCGCTTGCGGCGCAGCAATTCCCTTCGGGCATTCCTGCTGTCAATCACGAAAAGATCCGCGTGCCTATGACTGTGGAGGCGGAATCTCCTGCTCCGCAGAACGAAGCGTCCCCGCCATTTGCCTTGACTCCGTCGGACCGGGCCTTGCTGGAAGCGCAGCGCGCTTTTCTCCAGACGCACCGCGTCAGCGTAGTCGATGACTGGACCCATCGCGTCGCCGTCTTTGGCAATCCCGGCTCCGAGCCCGACAAAGCAGCCGATTCGGCCCTGCACGATCGCTGGCTCAAAGTTGTGAACGATCCGCGCTACATCCTGCAGCAGTTGAAGCACGGCCTGCCGGCGAGCGGTCCCGGTCCTGCGGCCCTCTTCACGTTCGAGGCAGCGCCCGTAGCCCAAGCCGGAACGATCGAAGAAGGCTTGGAAACCGTCGAACGCGAGAACCCGGCACCGCGGCGCGCGCGGCGAAACGCCTCGATTGCCCGGGACTGGAGCATGTCACTGGGCGCGGCCGGTGTGGCGGCGAGCATGTATCCGGCAAAATTCGACTATAACTACGGCGTCCCCGACTGCCTCCGCGACTACATTGTGTATCCCGTCAACGCCGCGGGGTCGCCTTCGCAGGCCATGCTCGTGGGGATCAACAACCTCTATACGTTTTGCAACGGCGGCGCGCCGACGGTCAAGTTCGCCTATTACTATGGAACTGGCGGCACGGTGCAGACTTCTCCGACCCTTTCTCTCGACGGCACAAAACTTATTTTCATCGAGAGCCTGAGCAGCAGCGCCAGGTTACACGTGCTCACCATCGGCACCACCGGAAACAATGGAACCGCCGCAGGCCATCCCGCGCTGCCGGGAACGGGCAACAACGCGGCTGACGTCTCGCTCGTCCTCTCCGGCTCGCCGGCACCCACGGACACCAACTCTGCCGCCTTCTACGACTACAACTCCGACAGCGCTTTTGTCGGCGACGATGACGGCGGCATCCATCTATTCCATCCGGTGCTGAACGGCACGCTGGCGGAAGTGACCACCAGCGGCTGGCCGTTCCAGATGCAGGATCTTGCTTATTTCGGATTCCCCCAGGGCGCGGCCTCCTCGCCCTCCTACGATCCGCTCTCGCTCAACGTCTTTATCGGCGATAGCGAGGGTGTGGTGTGGGCCGTTCGCACGGCCGGTTCCACCACCGGGATGTGCCTGGACCCGAGCCTCGGGGGCGGGCCGGCAACTCCGCCGTGCCTGAACTTCAGCCCGATCGCGATTGGCAACCCGGAGACTGCCTTCGGCGCCATTGCGGACGCGCCGCTCATCGATGTTTACAACCAGTACGTATTTGCCGCCGCCGGCAACAATTACTCTGCATTTCTTCCCGATTGCGCCTCCTACGCTAATGCCGAGCTTGACCAGTTCAGCACCAGCCAGGAGTACGACCAGGAACTCTGCTTCCCCATAGGCAATGTCAACTATTTTCATCTCGGGGTCTTCGACAACGCGTATTACAACGGCGCCAACGGCGCCGGTACGTTGTACTGGAGCGAGAATGATTCGGTGGTGAGCGCGCCTGCGGTCTGGGCGATCACCTTCAACGCCAATTACACCGTCAAGACCTTCTCCGAGGTTTCCAACCTGGTGCTCTCCACCGCGTCGGTGGACGCGTCGCCGCTCGCGGAGATTTTCGATCCTTTCACCAGCACCGACTGGCTCGCGGTGTCGGTGCCCGGCAATTCCTGCGGCGGGAGCGGGTCTGCCGGTGGCTGCGTGTTGGCCTTCAACATCACGCCCGGCGCCTCGCCGGTGAACTACGGCCCCTGGCTGCCTGCCACCGCCTACGCCAGCGGCGCCGAAATCGTGGACACCAACGGCAACCTGCAAATGGTCACCACCGCCGGAACCAGCGGACTGGCGCCCCCGGCCGCGTGGCATTCTTCAGGAACCACTTCGGATGGCAGCGTGATTTGGACCTATCAATCCGCCAGCAATGGAGAGACCACCGCGCCGCGCGCCTTCGGCACCAGTGGCATGGTGATTGACGCCTTCGATTATTCCCCATGGGTGGCAAGCCACACCTACGGCCGGGGAACCAGAATCACGGACAGCAATG
>JBEKOS010000450.1:0-4018 GCA_049521535.1 Terriglobales bacterium
CCCTTGGGAGAGGAAGCCAGCCACTGCGTCAGAGCGTAAAATGAGCAATAGGCAGGGCAATCAGCAGTTTCTGTTATGGCATCCCTGAAGGATCTGCTCGACCAAAACGTCAGCGAGGCTGCCCCTGCGCTGTATGAAACCCTCGATAATCAGCGGGTGCGCTGCTTCTCATGCGGCCACGAGTGCCCGATTCCAGAAGGACAGTCCGGGGTTTGCAGAGTCCGCTACAACCGCGGTGGGACGCTCTATGTGCCCTGGGGCTATGTCGGCGGCGTGCAGTGCGATCCCATAGAGAAGAAGCCTTTCTTCCATGCCTATCCGGGTGCTCTGGCCTATAGCTTTGGAATGCTCGGATGCGATCTGCACTGTGCCTACTGTCAGAACTGGGTGACATCCCAAGCCGTGCGTGACCCCCGCGCAGTTGTGCCTCCCCAGCTAGCTGTTCCCGAGCGCATGGTCGAAGAGGCATTGCAGCTCGGGGCCAAGGTGGTCGTCAGTACCTACAATGAGCCGTTAATTACCGCGGAATGGGCAATGGAGATATTCAAGAACGCCAAGGCCGCCGGCCTGGTCACCGGTTTTGTTTCAAACGGTAATGGCACTCCTCAAGTGCTGGAATTCATCAGGCCGTGGGTGGACCTGTACAAGGTGGACCTCAAGAGCTTTGACGAGCAGCGCTATCATCAGCTTGGCGGGCGATTACAGCCGATCCTAGAGACCATCGAGCGACTGCATCAGATGGGTTTCTGGCTGGAAGTCGTTACCCTCCTGATTCGCGGCTTCAACGATTCCGACGACGAACTAAAGCGCATGACGGGGTTTCTTGCAGGTGTTTCCCCGGTAATTCCCTGGCACGTCACAGCTTTTCACGGCGACTACAAGATGATGGACCCGCCGGATACCACCGCCGAAGATCTGCTGCGCGCCGCAGAAATTGGCCGAAATGCCGGACTCAAATTTATCTACGCTGGAAATCTGCCTGGGCAGGTTGGCCATCTGGAAAACACGTGCTGCAGCGCGTGCGGAAAATTGTTGATCGAGCGTCGGGGGTACCTTATACGTGCTTACCAGATTGATGCCCAGGGCTGCTGTCCTGGGTGCTCGCATCCGGTTCCGGGTAGGTGGGCCAAGAAGTTCGACCGGCAGATCGCTTATACACCTTTCTCGCCGCGGCGCGGGACGGCGCGGTAACGCCTTGTGAGATAGCCGGAGCAATTGACGGCGCAATGGACCCCGAGTCGCGGAAGGGATACTCCCGAAAATCATGCGCTGCTTGTTCGTCCTCTTCGGCTTCCGCGTGTTCTGCGGAGAATCTATCTAATCCGCTGGCGCTTCCAATACCTCGACAGCGGTCGCTTTGGCCGGCAGCAAGCGGCGAACGATCAAGTACAACACCGGAATGATGAAGAGGTTAAGGAGTGTGGATACGATCATTCCTCCGAATACCGTTGTGCCTACGGAATGCCTTCCCGCTGAACCCGCGCCGGTCGCGAACACCAGCGGCAACACGCCAAGAATGAACGCGAATGAAGTCATCAGAATGGGCCGCAGGCGCAAGCGGGCGGCCTCGATAGTCGCGTCCGTCAGCGACAATCCCCTGCCCTGCAACTGTTCGGCAAATTCGACGATCAGGATGGCGTTTTTGCTTGACAGCCCGATCAGCATCACCAGGCCAATCTGGCAGTAGATGTCATTCTGCAGGCCGCGCATCCACTGCAGGCCGAGGGCGCCAAGAACGGCCATCGGGACCGCGAGGAGAATAATGAAGGGCAGGACAAAGCTTTCGTATTGCGCCGACAGCGTGAGATAAACCACCAACAAACCAAGCCCGAAAAGCAGAAAGGACCGCGAGCCCGATTCGATTTCCTCCAGCGACAAGCCGGTCCATTCAAATGAGTAACCGACTGGCAGCGTCTCGCGCGCGACGGCTTCCATGGCGCCGATGGCCTGGCCCGAACTGTAGCCTGGCGCCGCACTGCCGTTGATCTCAGCCACGCGAAACAGGTTGTAGTGACTGATGATGCTGGAATTGGTGGTCTCCGTAACCTTGGCAATATCGTCCAAAGGGACCATCTTGCCGTCATCGGCGCGCACGTAGAACTGCTTTAGATCGCGCGGATGGGAGCGGAATTGCTGGTCCGCCTGCACGTAAACCCGGTAGGAACGATTATTGAAGTCGAAATCGTTCACATACTCCGAACCCATGAATACCTGCAGGGCAGAGGTGATCTGAGTAAACGGCACACCCAGGCTCTTGGCTTTTTCGCGGTCAATGGTGACCAGAAATTGTGGATCGCGCGCAGTAAAGCCGCTGAAAAGTCCCCTCAACTCCGGACGCTGGCTCGCCTTGCGGATCACCTCATTCTGCACATTTTGCAGTTCTTCGAGAGTGCCAGCTCCTGTCTGCTGCAATTCAAATTGAAAGCCCCCGAAGTTGCCCAACCCGTCAATGGGGGGTGGCAAAAACGGCACGACCATCGCCTCGGATATGCCTCCCAGCGGCCCTCGGACGCTTTCAATCACGGCCTGTACGGAATGGGCCGCGCCTTTGCGGGCGGCGCTCTCCTTCAAGTTGATGAAGATCATGCCGAGATTGGGGGCGGCGCCGCTAAAACTGAACCCTGACACCGAAAACACGCCTGTTATGTCTTGATTCTGCGCCAAAATCTGCCCTGCCCTGTCACAAACGTGGGTGGTGTAGTCGAGCGAGGCTCCAGGAGGCCCTTGCACGATGACCATGAAATATCCCTGGTCCTCATCGGGTACAAAACTGGAAGGGACCTGCCGGTACATCCAAAACGTCGAGGCCAGTCCACCCACGAAGAGGACTACGATGGCGAACCGCCAGCGCAGCATGTGCCCCAGCCATCCCTTATAGGCGTGGGTGCCGCCCCGAATCAGGGTGTTGATGGCACGGAATAAGGGGAATCTATGCCGCTCCGTGGGACGCAACAGCAACGCCGATAGTGCCGGAGTCAAGGTCAGCGCGTTGAACGCGGAAAGCGCGATGGAAAATGCGATCGTCAAGGCGAACTGCTGGTACATTCGCCCGGTCGTACCGGGGAACATTGCCACGGGAACGAACACCGCAACCAGCACAAGGGAAGTCGCGACTACCGCGCCGGTCACCTCTGACATGGCAATTCGTGAGGCCTGGCGAGCGTTGGCAATTCCCTCCTCCATGTGCCGCTCGACATTTTCGATTACGACAATGGCATCATCGACCACCAGTCCGGTCGCCAGCGTAAGCCCAAACAGAGTGAGTGTGTTGATGGAAAACCCAAACAAGTGAACGAAGGCGAAGGTTCCGATCAGTGAAACAGGAATCGTGATCGCGGGGATCAGCGTGCTGCGCCACGTCTGCAAAAACAGGAAAATGACCAGAATGACAATCGCGATCGCGATCATCAGGGTCTTCAGAACCTCATTGATTGACTCGCGCACCGAGGTGGAAACATCAAACGCAACCTGGTATTTCAGTCCGGGCGGAAATTGCTTCGACAGGCGCGCCAGCTCGGCGCGAACCGCATTGTCCACATCGAGCGCATTCGCATTCGACAACTGCATGACACCCAGGCCAACAGCCTCGTGCCCGTTGAACTTCAGCACGCCGCCGTAGTTCTCTGCTCCCAGCTCGGCCCGGCCCACATCACGTAACGAGACCAGAGAACCATCCATGCCCCGCTTCAAGATGATGTTCTCAAATTGTTTGGCTTCGGCCAGGCGTCCCACGGCGCGCACACTGATTTCGAACTGCTGGCCCGAAGGAGCCGGCGCCTGCCCGACTTCGCCGGCGGCCACCTGCACGTTTTGCTCGCGCAGGGCGTCCACCACATCGGAGGCGGTGAGTCGGCGGGCGGCGAGGCGTTCGGGATCAAGCCACAGGCGCATAGCGTACTTTCTTTCGCCGAAAATTTGGACATCGCCCACGCCCTTTACTCGCTTGAGCGCATCCTTCACGTACACATCGAGATAGTTGCTGAGGAAGAGAGGATCGTACCGATTGCCTTCGGAATAG
>JBEKOS010000451.1:0-4015 GCA_049521535.1 Terriglobales bacterium
CCAATTGATTTCGCGTTGAGAGTCTGAGGGCCTATCGAGGCCTGCCCTTCAACATAATTCAGAGTTCCTGGCAGCGCTGAATTTGCGCTCGTATCGCTTGCCCATGCGGGCGCAGATAGAATCGCGGCCAGGAAGAAGCTTGCCATCGCTTTCAACCTTGGTAGCCGCATAATTTGTCTCCATGCGAACCCTTTACTAATTTGATGAAGCCACTGGGCGACCCGATGCCGTGCATGGTCAAGCAAGACGATGCATAAAACCGCTCTTTAATCGGGGCGTTATTTTTTCGTCCCACCTCGGCTGCCGTTCCCAAATCGCATCGACACCGAACCATGCGATGCCCTCAATGCCGGTTAAGCCGGCCTGAATCCGCTGCCAGAATTGCATTCTTCGCCCCGTTGCGAACCTTCTTGCTCCATTACGTCGTCTCTCAGGCTCGAAACAAAGAAAGCCACCAGAACGAACGCCCAAAGGCCCAGAAACACGAGCGCCATGGTATACATCAAGTTAAACGCAGAGACCCAAGTCACGCGCCAATTCGTGCCGGTTGCGGCGTTCACCGAAATAAGCAGCAATGCTTGACCGCCTCCTAATAGAATGGTCATTTTCTTGCCAGCTCCTCTCTTCTTCTTGGTTCGGTTACGGACGCGAGGCCATTTCCGGCCAACAGGAGAGCCAAGAACGCGAGGCCACTAGCGGTGAGCCGAAAGCAGGGGCCGGACGCTCTGACCAAATCGCAATGTTGCAGGAAACGCAGCCAGAATTCCGGATCCGTCCCTTCATAGAGTTCCGGATATTGGCGCAAAGTACGCTGACACACACGTAAACAATCACCCAACGACGCATTGGCGGCGATCGCCTGCAAGAATGGAACCTGCGGGTACCACAAGATACTCCTCTCCGGATCGAAGGCGTCCTCGATCTTGAGAATGGGGATAGAAGCTTTGCAAGCGGTGCTCAACCCCTGCCCGGTCGATGCAGCGGACTGAAGAAGACACACCACGAGCAAACAAAGAAGCCCAAGGGCAGGGATGATGAGGATCACGAGTAGTAGGTGTGATGTGTAGTCGTCCATCTAGCCACCTCACCTGCAGACTTAAGGACCAAGGCCTCCTCCCACACCTCAGAGCGACAAGAGCGCGCTGTGCCTCTTGCGCCTGGGCGCGCGATACCTTGCGCCATGCGAGCCATGTTCAGGACGTTGGCCTGCTTCATGGTGCCGCTTCCGACATTTCACTAGCAGGCTGCGGAAAAACTCTTTCTAACGATCATTTCGGACAAGAAATGCCTCGTAACTTGTTGAATCTTCGTTGGGCGAAATGTCCGAAATTACTATCTCGGTTCCTTTTTCCGCAGCCTGCTAGAGTGCCAGCTACAAAGTTGATCTCCCCTACTCCTCAAAGGCAATTAGGGGCTTGATGATTCCATGCTCTTTTGCTTCCATCATGTGAAATGCGTGCTTCAATTCTTCGAATTTGAACTTATGTGTCGTCAGGGGTGTAGGATCCACCCGGCCGGTTTCCAGCAATCGGAGCATTCGGCCCATGCGCTCTTTGCCGCCCGGACAAAGCCCCGTGCGAATGGTCTTGTCGCACATGCCCGCGCCCCATGCGTCGCGAGGGATGTGGAGATAACCCACATGACCATGGTGGCCGACGTTCGAGACCGTACCTCCTGGGCGCACGGCCTTGATGCATGCCTCAAGTGCCGCCTGGCTGCCGACGGCTTCTATGGCGGAATCGACGCCCACTCCGCGAGTGATTTCCAGGATCGCCCGGGCCGAATCGCATTCGCGAAAGTCAATTACAACGTCCGCGCCAAAGCGCTTCGCCAGTTCTTTGCGGTTGGGGAGGGTCTCTACGGCAACCACCCAGCCAGCGCCCAGTAATCGCGCACCTGCGGTTGCCATCAGTCCAATCGGGCCCTGTCCAAACACCGCGACAGTGCCGCCGATCGGAATATTCGCGTGCTCTGCCCCCATAAACCCGGTGGACATCACATCTGTCGTGTAGACGGCTTTTTCGTCTGGCACGGAGTCCGGAATGACCGCCAGGTTGGCTTCGGCCTCGTTTACATGGAAGTAGTCCGCAAAGACGCCCGCTTTGAGATTGGCGAACTTCCAGCCACCAAGCATCTGGGAGCATTGTGACGTGTATCCCCGCAGACAGTTCTCGCACTTGTAGCAAGGCGTGATCGCGTTAACGGCTACGCGGTCACCTTCGCGCACGCCCTTCACTTCCCGGCCGAGTTTGTAGACAACTCCGACCGCCTCATGGCCGAGGATCAGCTCGCTGCGATCACCGATACTTCCTGCGACCGTATTGATATCGAATGAACAGACCAAGGCCTGAGTGGTTTCAATGATCGCGCCGCCGACTCCGGGCTCGTCCGGGGCTGGCCGCTCCGTGAATCCCACCTTTCCAATCCCGTGCATGACAAACGCACGCATTGTCCTTGCCGCCGCTTTCGATCCTCTTGTTATTTCGATCGGATTGGCAGCCATACAACACCTCCAGATTCGGTCCCGAAGAAAACTCCTCAGGGCGCAGATTCGCACGCGGGCAAAGTCACAGGCCCAGGTGTAGCCTTGTTTTCGCTGTTATCACGATCTGCCGCCACGGTTCGGCTGCATAAATCGCAGAGCCAGTAGTAGCGGAGCCTCCGTGCACGACTAACACCGTCCGAGGCGGCACGGCGTTCCACCTCCGTAATAAATAACTTGCCTTCGTGCACATTGTGGAATTGCGCAGAGCATGCAGGGCCGGCACACTTTACGATCATCGCGTTCCCCTCCCTTGTTCTTACGCTGCGACTGTTCTTATGCTGCGACGGTGGCGCGCCGCCACGTTTCGTCTCTCCTTTCGTCTTCGCGCCGTACGAAGCCTTGCGGTCCACTTGCCCCGGCTGGAGCACTGACTGACTGGCTCGTCAATCGTTCGATGATGTTCACCAGCCCCGCAGGCATCTCGCTCTTCATTACGTACTCATCCACCAACCACAACATTCGTTCCGGTACCTCGGCATAGCCTGAGAGCAGGATGATTGGCTGGCTGGGAAAGCGCCGCTTGATCTGACAGGCCACCGCCTCCACGTCCATGCCTTCAAACCTATACTCCAGCAATACGGCAGAGACCGGCGCCTCCTGCAAGATTTTCATCGCGACGGGGCCGCTCGAAGCGACCTTAACGTTATAGCCATGAGGTTCCAGCGCTGCCTTACGATGCTCCAACGCCGGCAGACGGTCATCTATGCACAACAAATCTACGGACTTCATAACTTCGTCTCCTTCATTCGCTTCATGACGGCAAAAAAGCGCCGGGATCGCCGAACTGGCTCCTTTGGCCTTTTGGCCATGAGTAGAGCCGGCTAACATCAACGACAATTTGACCATCCGGGGCCATCGCCACCTTGGCGCGGTCCATGGGGCGCGGCGCGGGGCCTTCAAAGTTGATGCCCTCGTTGTCGTAACCACTGCCATGGCAGGGACACTTGAACTTGTTCTCACCTGGCTTCCAGTCCGGCGTGCAGCCCAAGTGAGTGCAGCGCGCATAAATTACAAACAGCCGATCGGGTGTGCGGTCCACCCAAATGCGAAACTTCTGGAGCCACTTCTCATCAACCCCGAGGGCGTAGTCGGACGGCAAGCCAATCTTGAATACAGTCGCCGGCTCGAAGAGTACCCGTGGAAAGAAGAACCGCAGGAACGCAATGAACCAACTGGCTAGAAAAGCAATTACGCAGCTCCAGGCGAACCGTCGCCGGGACCGGAGGCGTTCAGTTTCATTCGGTCCGGGGGGCGAAACTCCGGCTGCCCGGATCGCTTTGGACGTTCCTACCGCCGGGTTTCTCACATAGGCCGTGGGGTCGGGTGAATTCAAAGGAGGACGCGCTTGATTGTCGCCCTCTGCCTCCGGTCGCAACCCCGCGGTGCTGCCGCCACTATCCAGTTCGGTAATGACCTCGTCACGCATCTTGGACTCCTTTCACCGGAACCATTCCGGAACGACGACCGTAT
>JBEKOS010000452.1:0-4011 GCA_049521535.1 Terriglobales bacterium
GGCTGATCGGCAGCCCCGGATGGATGCTCATGGCCTGGGTGCTCACCGGCGTTCTCACCATCACCGCGGCCCTTTCCTACGGCGAGCTCGCCGCTATGATGCCCCACGCCGGCGGTATGTACCTCTACCTGCGCGAAGCCTATTCGCCGTTGTGGGGCTTCTTGTACGGCTGGACACTGTTTGCCGTAGTCCAGGCCGGCACCATTGCGGCGGTGTGCGTCGCCTTCGCCCGCTTCTTTTCCATCCTTTGCCCTTGGATTTCCGAGACCCATTATTGGATCGAGCCCATCCATCTGACATCCGGCTATGCCATCTCGCTTTCCACCGCCCAACTGGTCGCCATCCTCGTGATCGTGCTCCTCACCTGGACCAACTCGCGCGGCCTCCAGTACGGCAAGATCGTTCAGAATCTGTTCACGTCCGCCAAAACCCTTGCGTTGATCGGGCTCATTCTGGCCGGCCTGCTGCTCGGTTGGAATGCCACCGCCGTTCATACGAATTTTCACGACATGTTCCGCCTGGGCTCGTTCGACCCCTCCCTGGGCGTTCCCGCCGCCAGCCTGTTCGGCCTGCTGGTGGCGATTTCGGTGGCCCAATCCGGATCTCTGTTTTCAGCCGATTCCTGGCACGACATTACCCTCATCGCCGGCGAAGTGCGCGATCCCAAGCGCAACGTTCCGCTCGCCCTCGCCCTGGGTTGCTCGGCCGTAATTGTGCTCTACCTGCTGGCCAACATCGCCTATCTCGCCGTGCTGCCCCTGCCCGCCATCCAGCACGCTCCCGCCGACCGCGTCGCCACCGCCATGCTGGAACATATCTTTCCCGGCTACGGCCCCGTGCTCATGGCCGTGGCCATCATGATTTCCACCTTCGGCTGCGCCAACAGCCTGATCCTGTCCGGCCCGCGCGGCTACTATGCCATGGCTCTCGACGGCCTCTTCTTCCGCCGCGCCGCCGAGCTGAACAAGGCCCACGTTCCCGCCTGGTCGCTCGCCGTGCAGGGCGTCTGGGCCTCCCTGCTGGTCCTGCCCCGCACCTACGACCCCGCCACCCACGCTTACGGCAACCTCTACAGCAACCTGCTCGATTACGTCATCTCCGCCGCCCTGATTTTCTATATCCTCACCATCGTCGCCGTGATCCGCCTCCGCTTCACCCGCCCCGGCGCCGCCCGCCCCTACAAAACCTGGGGATACCCCGCCACCCCCGCCGTCTATATCCTCCTCGGCTCGGTGGTCCTCGTCCTGCTCTTTGCCTACCGCCCCGCCACTACCTGGCCCGGCCTGATCATCATCCTCAGCGGTGTGGTCATTTACGCCGGCCTGCGCCTCCGCAAGACAAGCTAGCCGGCTAACCCCTGGGGCAGAGTCCGCTCACCCGTAACGGATCGCTTCCTCCAGCGCTCTCGCCAAACGAAACCCCTGATACGGCGCGTTAGCAGGCGGTACGGTTTTGCGTTATCCTCGGATGGAATCGGGCAACCGGGAGGTGACGATGACTTACATGCTCTGCC
The DNA here is from genome assembly GCA_049521535.1 of Terriglobales bacterium. Classification (GTDB taxonomy): domain Bacteria; phylum Acidobacteriota; class Terriglobia; order Terriglobales; family Acidobacteriaceae; genus CAZUCM01. The sequence continues at coordinate 1,514 of JBEKOS010000452.1, forward strand.
GCAACCGTGTGGCGGACTTCTCACGGTGGAAGGCTGTTTTCTCCTCTCACCGGACGGCCCACCAGGACGCGGGCCTTCAACTCGTCACTATCTGGCGCAGCCTGGAGGAACCCAACAACATTTTCTTTCTGTTCGAGGTCGCGAGCGTGGAAAAAGCGCGGGCCTTCATCGCCAATCCCGAGGCCGCCAAAGCGGGAGCAGCGTCGGGCGTGATCGATGGCGAGTACCACTTCATCGAAGATGCGGGAGGCTATTGATCGTGGCAAACCGGTTTGCCAAGGACATTCTGATTCGGGCGGAGAAGCGCGCGGCGCTGTTTTACCTCGTCAAAAGAAAGTGGGCTTTCGACTAAAAGTTCATGTCTCCAAGAAAAATGGACTATTCCCCCGGAACATTGAATAGCAGCAACGCGAAATATCGCGGCTGGAAACCGCTCGTTTTCCTCTTCCTGATTCTATTTACAATCTATAATTCCAACCTGCGACCGATTGCAGCCGGGGACTCTCTGCCAACATCGCTCCTTCCTTTTTCCATAATCCTGGATGGGTCCATAACACTGGATCGTTTCGGACCATACCTCGATCGGACCGTGCCGTATGCGCCGAGTGTAATTCACAGAGCGCACGGCCGCTGGTACAGCATCTATCCGCTGGCTGGACCAATGTTGTCGGCGCCCTTATATCTGCCGATCGCTTTCATTCCAGGAATCCACCACCAATCTCCCGGTACTCTAGTAGCGATAGCACGCATAATCGAGAAAGTGACCGCCTCTATCTGGGCTGCCGGCACGGCCGTATTCCTGTTTCTGTTGTTACGCCGGATCACATCGAGTCGTGCCGCCTGGCTGCTCGCTTTGTGCTTCGCTCTTGGAACCGAGAATTGGGCTATATCGAGCCAAGCCATGTGGCCGCACACGTTTGGCGGACTTACGATCGTCGGTTGTCTGTACTGTATAGAACGATGGAGCGGACCTGAATTGGAATCGCGCTGGTATTGGCTGGCGGGAAGTTTCAGCGCTTGCGCGATAGCAATCCGGCCGACCAATCTCATACTACTGCCGGCATTGGCAATATCGCTTTGGTGTGGCCATGAACGCCTGCGACGTTATGCTCAAGTGTTCGCGCTTCCGGTGCTCGCGGGTACGCTGATTGCAGCCTACAATTTGGCTGTGTTTCACTCTCTATCCGGCTGGTACCCATCCAAACTTGGTGGGTCATGGCTCGACGGATTCGCGGGGATTTTGCTTAGCCCTGGGCGTGGAATGCTGATCTACACACCGCTTGCGCTCTTTGCTCTCGGTGCACTCGGCTCTCGTGCGCGTGAATCGCGCGAGAGACATCGTCAGACATTCGTCGCAGCCAGCGTTGTTTCCATTTTGCAGATCGCGATCATTGCAGGGTGGGTAGGGTGGGAAGGCGGATATTGCTGGGGCCCCAGGCTACTGACCGAAGTCTTCCCCTGCTTCACGGTCCTGATCGCTATTGGCCTGCCTAGTATTTGGCGAAGCGGCTGGAGACTGGCGTTTGCCGGTACCGCCATCTACTGTGTCTTTATCCAGGCGCTTGGCGTGTACTGCTACCCCAAGGGCCACTGGGACCATCTACCTGTCAGTATCATACAAAGCCCCGGGCGTCTCTGGGACTGGAAAGACAACCCGATTGTTCGCACTGCACGCGGCGGCATAGTCTGGGAACCCTATGCAATCATCGCCGCCGCCGCGGAAGGTGGATGGCCTGCAGGGGCCAAGAAACTGCGTGAGTTCGGAATCCACCCGTATTAGTTGGGTTTGCGCCGCCGGCGCAAGGGAGTTTGCCGGGTCGGCCTTGGAGCGTCGCACCCGGATGACCAGACCGTCCTCGGCGTGTATCCTGGGAAGTAATCATGAGCAGACAATCCGGCCCATTGTGTCGCAACGATGACGATTGCAAACGAAGGCGCCGCGCATGAAACCGGCTGACGCCTGTATTCTGACGATCAATGGCGGCTCGTCCAGCATCAAGTTCGCGCTCTACCAGGGCGGCGAACCGCTGCAGCGAAGGCTGCATGGAACGGTCGATCGCATCGGCCTGACCGGGACGGATCTGACCTTCTACGACGCGGGTACGAACCAGCGGCACAGCCGCGGTTTCGATGCCTCCGATCACAAATCGGCGGCAAGTTCGCTGGTCAATTGGCTCCAGGCGCAGCCCGGTTTCGAATCGGTCCGGGCCGTGGGACACCGGGTGGTGCACGGCATGCAACATACCGCGCCCGAGCTGGTCACCCCGGTACTCATGGAGGAACTGAATCGCATGAGCCCCTACGATCCGGAGCATCTGCCCGCCGCCATCGAGCTGATCGAGGCATTCGGCCGCCATCACCCGAAACTGCCCCAGGTGGCCTGCTTCGACACCGCGTTTCACCGCACCATGCCGCTGGTTGCTAAACTGCTTCCCATCCCGCGCCGCTACTTCGCCAAGGGAGTGCAGCGCTACGGTTTTCACGGCCTGTCCTATGCC
>JBEKOS010000453.1:0-3994 GCA_049521535.1 Terriglobales bacterium
AGTGAGCCTCTTCGAACGAACAGGAAGAAGAGCCCGGATTTGAGTTGCATGGGCGCCTTCAACCTCTTCAACCTCTTCTTCCTGATTCCATTGGGCTTGCGGCTACGGACCGATGGGCGCCTTCAGAGGAGAATGGACGCCGTCGACGGTGAGACAAGAAATAGTGTTGGCCACTTGGCCACGTGGACACCGTGATGATTACAAACGGCTTAGGTGCAAAAACCAGGATGGCCAATTGGCCACTCTGGCCGGCAGTTTGGCCACTCTGATTATGAGAGTTTCAGCCGCTGATCTGCGATTCTAAGGGCGGGAGGATGGGATTTGATTGAGAGTTCCGAGAAAAATGAAATTGCAATGATCATCTTGATAGCCTTGACAGCCTTTAGGATTCCATTGCAATTACGGCAACTGCCTGATGATCGCCTTCGAAGAAAAATGATCATCTTCGGGGATCGTCTTCGAACCATGTGATCGCCTTTGAGACTGCACAGAACCGCGAAAACCCGCGAAGACTGCGCAAGCAATCATCAGGTCACGCTGGCAGCTAAAATGGCCTTGAGCGCATATCCAGTTAGCCATGACAATCTCTTCGGAAGAACGTTACTCGCGGCAGGTGCTGTTCAGCGGCATCGGCCCCGAGGGACAGCAGCGCCTGCGTGAGGGGCGGATTGCCATCGTCGGCTGTGGCGCTACAGGATCGGCCATCGCTTCCCTGTTGGCCCGCGCCGGAGTAGGATCCATCCGGATCATCGACCGGGATTACATCGAGCCCAGTAATCTGCAGCGTCAGAACCTGTTTGACGAAAGCGATGCCGCTCAATCCCTCCCCAAGGCGATCGCGGCGGCAAACAAGCTGTCCTCATTCAATTCCGATATCGAGGTCGAACCGCAGGTGGCAGATCTCACGCCTGCCAATATCGGTGATCTGCTCGCCGGCCGCGATCTGGTTCTCGATGGCACCGACAACTTCGAGACGCGGTACCTGATCAATGACTACGCGGTAAAGAATGGTACGCCGTGGATCTACTCGGCGGCGGTAGGCAGTTACGGCATCACCATGAACATCCTGCCTGGCGAAACCGCCTGCCTCGCGTGCATCTTTCCCGAATCTCCCAGGGGAACGCTCGAAACGTGTGAAACGGCCGGCATCCTGAATTCTGCGGTAAATGCGGTGGCCTCCGTGGCGGCCACGGAGGCCCTCAAGTTGCTGGTGAACGCGCGCGCGCAATTGCGGCATACCCTGTTTTCGCACGATGTCTGGAGCAACAATCGTGCTGAGGTCGACAGCAGCAGGCCACGACCAGAATGCCGTTGCTGCGGTCAAAGAAAGTTCCCTCATCTAGCCGGCGAGGGACGGCCCCACCTCACCTTGTGCGGTCGAAACTCGGTCCAGATTCACGAGAATGCACGAGCGATTGATTTTACGGAGCTGCAACGGCGCCTGGAACCTCACGGCACCGTGCGGTCCAACCAATTCCTGCTGAAATTCTGGCGGGATCCGTACGAAATCACGCTCTTTCCTGATGGACGCGCCATCATCAAGGGGACTGCGGACACCGGCGTCGCCCGCAGTTTATATGCGCGGTTCATCGGAAGCTGATGCAAGAGCCGCCGTTAGCTGGCGCGGCCAAAGGCGGATAAAAAGAAACTTACGAGTATGGCCGCGATCTCACGCTGTGCGTCATCGGCGCTGACCTGTTAATCTTTAGCTTTTCCTGCTTGTCGAGGAGTATGGGATGGGTGAAGCAATCGTAGGGACGTTTAGCGCCGGAGAGTTTAAGCCTGAACCAACGCGGCTTTACCGTTGGCTGGTGCTGGTGTTTGTCAGCCTGGCCATGTTCGGCAATTACTACGTCTATGACGCGCTCAGCCCGGTAGCCGATCTTCTGGCCAAGGCCCCCCCCATTGGCTTGGGCTTTAGCGACGATAATATCGGCCTTCTGCAGGCCATCTATAGCTTCCCTAACATTTTCACCGTGCTGATCGGCGGCGTACTCATCGATCGAATTGGCTTGCGGCGTTCGACTATGATATTCGGCGTTCTCTGCCTGATCGGTCCCATTATCACCGTGGCCTCGCCTCACCTTTGGGTCATGGCGGCGGGCCGTTTGGTCTTCGGCATGGGCGCCGAATCGCTGGTAGTGGCCGTGACTGCGGCGCTGGCCCGCTGGTTCCGCGGCAAGGAACTGAGTTTTGCCTTTGGCATCAACCTGATGATCGCCCGGCTGGGCTCGTTTGCGGCGCTGAATTCCCCCACGTGGGCGAAGCCGGCTTTTGTGAACTGGCGCTATCCCTTTCTGATTGCCGTCGGAGTCTCCACGCTATGCGTGGTTGGCGCAATCATCTACTGGATCATGGAAGTCTACGCCGAGCGCAATTATGAACTGGGCACGGCTTCCACCGACAAAGTGGTTTTCGCCGATTTGTTCAAATTCGGTCGTTCCTACTGGTACATTGTCGCCCTTTGCGTGGTGTTCTATTCGGCCATATTCCCCTTCCAGACCTTTGCGGTGAAGTTCTTTATCGATGCGCACGGTGCATCCCGAGAGTTGGGCGGATTTTTATCGAGCATGCTCACTCTGTTCGCTATGTTCGCCACTCCGTTGTTTGGGCTCATGGTGGATCGCGTAGGAAAACGCGCGCTACTGATGATGTTCGGTTCGGTGCTGCTGATTCCGGTGTACTTGATCATGGCGTATTCCTCAGTCAGCCTGTTCGTGCCCATGGCGATTATGGGAGTGGCGTTTTCATTGATCCCGGCCGTCATGTGGCCCTCGGTATCCTACATCGTCGACCAGGGTAAATTGGGGACGGCCTACGGTCTGATGACCATGATTCAAAACATTGGCTTGTTCGGATTCAACCTTCTGATCGGCCATGAGAATACCGTGATGAACGCCAGCGCGCAAAATCCCGGAGGATACAATCTCGGCATGTGGACGTTTTCCATCCTCGGCCTGCTGGGAGTAACCTTTGCGTATCTTCTGCATCAGCGCGAGACCGGGCCGCACGGACATGGGTTGGAGACAATTACCACCAAGACCGGTGTGTAGTGGACTCCCGGTCGCAGCTTCAAGAATCGAAGATTTCGGGTGATTGCATGTACAACACCTGAGCCAGTTTGCCGCATCTATTTGACTGCGGCATGTATCAACGAAAATTGACAACGGCCAAAACAATACTTTCGAGCGGGATCTCCGAGAAGGATGCGATAAAGCGCGCCCAGGAGGGTGATCCGGAATCGTTTGCCAGTTTGTATGGCCTGCACAAAAGGCGTGTGTATTCATTATGTTTGCGCATGACCGGGAATACGGCGGAAGCCGAGGACCTGACGCAGGAAGCATTCCTTCAGCTCTTCCGAAAGATCGCGACCTTCCGCGGGGAGTCGGCATTTTCGACATGGCTTCATCGGCTGGCTGTCAACGTGGTCCTGATGCATCTGCGGAAGAAGGGACTGCCGGAGGTTTCTCTGGAGGAGACCATGGAGCCGCAGCAGGAAGATTCGCCGCGCCGGGATATCGGCGCACGCGACATGGTTTTGGCTGGTTCCATTGACCGGGTAAATCTGGAACGGGCAATCGAAAACCTGCCGCCAGGCTACCGGATTATATTTGTTTTGCACGATATTGAAGGATACGAACACAACGAAATTGCGGGTCTTTTGGGTTGCTCAATCGGCAACAGCAAGTCGCAACTCCATAAGGCACGCATGAAGCTGCGCGATCTCCTCAAACTAAGCAGTGCTGAGAGAGCTGCGAGGCATTAAGTGGGAGATCATGTCTGAAGAGGCTAAGGGGAGAACATGACCTGCACGGAATTTCAAGAGGAACTGCCATACATTATTGATTCGGGAGGCAACTTCGAACACCAGACGCATCTGCAGTCCTGCGCAGCTTGCGGCGAGCTGGTAGCCGACTTAAACTTCATTGCGGACCAGGCCAAGCTCCTGGTTCCGTCCGAGGACCCGCCGCCACAGGTATGGGAAGGCATCCAG